>JAUMXZ010000080.1 GCA_030528905.1 Clostridia bacterium
ACAGTTTTTTCGATAAGAGAAACGATATCGCCGACATTTTTGATATTTTCTATATCAGAGTCAGGGACTTCAGTTTCGAACTCATCTTCAAGAGACATAATCAAATCTACAACATCCAAAGAATCAGCATTCAAATCATCGAAAAGATCGGTTTCGAGAGTAATATTGTCTTCATCCACATTAAATTGATAAGCTAATATGTTTCTTACTTTTTCAAAAATCAAAAGAAACTCCTCCTTTAAATAAGTTATAAATGATATATGCTAATACACACAGAGAAAAACTCATAGTATGTGTAAAATAAAGAATTTAAACAAGATAGACAAAAAAGTATAGTTAGTGTAAAATAATAACGATACAAGGTGATAAAGATAAAAAATTCTTTGTCCTTAAATCATATTATTAGTAAATATAGTTTTTGTCAATAATTATTTTAAATATTTTTAAATTTTTTGTAAAAAAGTGTTGTAAAACAGATAGAGCAAAGAAAAGAGATGATAGTTATGAAGAAGCAGAAATATGCAGTAATAGGGGAATGTATAGAAAACGAGATATCTCCGTTTATACACAAGAGGCTTTTTGAGCTTGCAAAAATAGACGCAGAGTACGAGCTTATAGATATAAAAGCAGAGGAAATGGAAAATAATATGCCGCGATTAAATAAATTAGCAGGATATATTGTAAGCTCACCACATAAGGTAAGTATAACAAATTATCTTGATAAGCTTGACAAGAAAGCGCAGTTTTATGGAGCGGTAAACACAGTAAAAAACACAGGCGGCGTATCAAAAGGATATATAACAGATGTGTATGGATTTATAACAGCGATAAAAGCAAACAATATGCCGCTTGAGGGTAAAGTGGTAATAATAGGAGCAGGAGGGATAGCAAAGGTTATAGCCTGTGAGCTTGCGGTTAAGGGCTGCAATCCGGTAGTAGCGGTGTTGCCAAGTGAGTTAAGACAAGCAGCAAAGCTTGCGATGGTGATAAAAGAAAAGGTTATAAATATGGAGATAGAAACTTGCAGGATAGACAGATTAGAGGGGAATATAGATCTGTTGATAAACGCCACTCCTGTGGGAACATATCCTGATATTGATGCCTGTGCAGTACCGGAAAGTTTGATAAAAGAGTGTAAAAATGTAATAGATCTTATTTATAATCCGTTAGAAACAAAGCTTTTGAAAACAGCAAAGGCAAATGGAGCAAATGTTATGAACGGTTTGTCAATGCTTATCTGGCAGGCTGTAAAATCTCACAAAATATGGAATGATGTAGAGTTTAACACTGAAGATATAAAACAGCTTTATGAGGATGCAAAAAAAGAGATAATGAAGAACGAATAGGAAAAAAGTTTTTATAGCAGAAATAAAAAGGTGAGATATATGCAAAATGATAAATTAGAAAAGGATTTAGAAGAAATAGACCAAAAGATCTGTGAGTTGATAAAAAAGAGAATAGATACAGCAAATGAAATTGAGCTGTCCAAAAACAGTAATGATGAGAATGTTTCAAAAGCAGATAAAGAGAATATGATGCTAAAACGAACAAAGGCACTTTTAGCTGATTTATATAACCTTTCAGGTGTAATATTTTCTGATATTACGAATTATGAGAAGATAATAAACAGCAAATCAGAACCTCTTTCTGAGAAAGAAAACAAGGGTGGCCGATTTGTATATGTGTCTTTCAGAACCAAAGGAAGATTAGATGAGTTGTACAGTATCTTAACAGATATGAAGCTTCTTAATTTTGAGCTTTCAAAATTGAAGTCAAAGGAAAGTTTGATCGAGCGTTTAAAAGGTGACAAAGGACAATATATTGTTGATATGGAATTTATAGGGTTAAATATAACAAATGATAATATGGAGAAATTAAGTCACATAAAAGAGAAAGTAACGCTGTTTAAAACAGCGAGCATATAAAATCGGAGCAAAGGAGTGCAAATGGATAATAAAATAAATTTTGTGCATCTGCATTTACATAGTGAATACAGTTTACTTGACGGAGCGTGCAAGCTTGATGAGCTTGTTGAAGAAGTGTCAAAAAGGGAGGAAAAATCAGTAGCGGTTACAGACCACGGGTGTATGTATGGCTGTATGGAGTTTTATAAAAAGGCCATAAAAAAAGGCGTAAAACCAATAATAGGCTGTGAGGTATATGTAGCTGCAAGAACAAGGTTTGATAAAGTATTTAAGTATGATAAAGAGATGTATCATTTAGTTCTTTTATGCAAAACAAATGAAGGTTACAGAAACCTGTCAAAGCTTGTTTCCTTGGGTTATACACAAGGTTTTTACAGAAAGCCGCGTGTAGACAAAGATATATTAAAAAAGTACAGTAAAGGTCTTATTGCGTTATCAGCATGTATAGCAGGAGAGGTGCCAAGGCTTTTATTAAACGTAGATTATGAAAAAGCTAAAAAGACAACCTTGGAGTATAAAGAGATATTCGGTGAAGATAACTTTTATATAGAAATACAAAATCACGGCTTAGAAGATCAGCTAAGAGTATTGCCGTTATTGATAAATCTTGCAAAAGAGACAAATACACCATTGGTTGCAACGAATGACTGTCACTATTTAAAAAGAGAAGATACAAAGATGCATAAGGCATTGTTATGTATACAAACGAATCATACGCTTGATGAAGAAAATTCTTTTGAGTTTGGTTCTGATGAGTTTTATTTAAAGAGTGCAGAGCAGATGTATGAGTTGTTTAAAGAATATCCCGAAGCGCTTGAAAACACAGTGAAGATAGCAAACAGATGTAATGTGAGCTTTGAGTTTGGAAAGACAATACTTCCGCATTTTGAGTTGGAAAGCGGAGAAGATCACTATATATATATGAGGCGGGTGTGCAATAATGCACTAAAAGAGAAGTACAAAGGGAAGATAACAAAAGAGATAGAAGAAAGATTAAAGTTTGAGCTTGATACGATAAGGAATATGGGGTATGTTGACTATTTTTTAATAGTTCACGATTTCATAATGTACGCCAAGAACAATGGTATCGCAGTAGGTCCGGGCAGAGGTTCCGGAGCAGGAAGTATAGTGGCATATTTAATGGGGATAACAGATGTAGACCCGATAAAGTACAATTTGATTTTTGAAAGATTTTTAAACCCACAACGAGTTAGTATGCCGGACTTTGATATAGATTTCTGTTATGAAAATCGTCAAAGAGTAATTGAGTATGTAATAGAAAAATACGGAAGCGACCACGTTGCACAGATTATAACATTTGGAACAATGGCAGCAAGAGCAGCGATAAGGGATATAGGCAGAGTGATGTCAATGCCGTATAAAGAAGTTGATGTCATAGCAAAGCTTATTCCAATGGAGCTTAATATGACAATATCAAGAGCGCTTAAAATATCTGATGAATTAAGGTTAATGTACGATTCAGATTCAAAGATAAAAGAGCTAATAGATATGGCGCTTAGAATTGAGGGTATGCCAAGACAGGCATCAACCCACGCAGCAGGTATAGTTATAACAAAAGAGCCGGTAGATTACTATGTGCCGCTTGCAAAAAACAATGATTCTACAGTTACGCAATACACAATGACATTACTTGAAGAATTGGGCCTTTTGAAAATGGATTTTTTAGGGCTCAGAACATTAACAGTGCTGCAGTATGCAAAAGAGATGATAGGAGGAAAAGAGGACTGTTTTTCGGTTGAAACGATAGATACAAGTGATAAAGCGGTTTATCAGATGTTATCAAAAGGCGAAACGATAGGAGTTTTTCAGTTTGAATCTGCAGGTATGAGAAATGTAATGACAAGATTAAAGCCTGAAAATATAGAAGATTTAATAGCAGTAATAGCGCTATACAGACCGGGGCCTATGGATTCCATACCTAAGTACATAGAAAACAGGCATAATCCGGATAAAGTGACATATATAACACCGCAGTTAAAAAGCATTTTGGATGTTACCTACGGATGTATAGTTTATCAGGAACAGGTTATGCAGATTTTCAGAACTCTTGCAGGCTACTCTTTGGGAAGAGCAGATATAGTAAGACGAGCTATGGCAAAGAAGAAACACGAGATAATGGAAGTGGAAAAGAAAATCTTTGTTGAGGGCTTAGTTGATGAGAATGGCAATATTGAAGTAAAAGGCTGTTTAAGAAATGGCATAAAAAGAGAAATTGCATACGAGATATTGTCACAAATGGAGAGTTTTGCATCATACGCATTTAACAAATCGCACGCAGCAGCCTATGCACTTATATCGTATCAGACAGCGTATTTAAAATGTCATTACCCTAAAGAATATATGGCAGCATTGCTAAGCAGTGTAAGAGATTTCACAGACAAGGTAACATTGTACATAGAAGAATGTAAAAATATGGGCATAAAAGTTTTAGCCCCTGATGTAAATGAGAGCGAAAAAGGTTTTACGGTTTATAAAGATGGAATAAGATTTTCATTACTTGCTTTAAAAAGTGTTGGAGAGGTATTTATAGACGGGCTGATTAAGGAAAGAAATGAAAACGGATATTTTAAATCGTTAAATGATTTTTGCGAAAGGATGTATGATAAGGGGATAAACAAAAAGATTTTAGAGTCGTTTATACAAAGCGGAGCATTTGATTCAATAGGCAAAAACAGAAGACAAATGCTTGAGGGTTATCACCTGATATTGGAAAGCATCAATAAAGAAGCAAATGCAAATATAGAAGGTCAGTTCAGTCTGTTTGAGATGGTAGGACAAGACGAAGATAATGAAGTGGTTTTGCCTGAAAAGGAAGAATTTTCGAAAGATGAACGACTTGCAAGAGAGAAGGAGATATTAGGAATATATATTTCCGGACACCCGTTGGATAAATATAGAGAGATGTTTAATAAAATGGACTACACCTATTTTTCTGAGGTCTATGAAAATGATGAAAGCAACAGAAAAGTAAAGGATAACAGTGTGATA
>JAUMXZ010000081.1 GCA_030528905.1 Clostridia bacterium
GCATAGAAAAAACAATATAAATCCAAACGGTACAAGACGAACACATATATTTTTTATTTTTGCTTTACTCATATGATTTCCTCCTACCGTTTTTCATCTTCAGTAAACTTAAATGACAAAAACGGTTTACACCTTTTTATCAAATGTTCTGCCGCATCTTTGGCAGGTTACTCTTATTTTACCTCTGCCTCTTGGAGCTCTTAGCTTTTGAGAACAGTTAGGGCATTTAAAATATTTATGCTCCTGGTGGTCTTTAAAATTTTTATTAGCTGCTTTAAAGCCATATCTGATTTTATTCCAGTATTTTAGAAAAAACTGATTTTCTTTTTGTCTTGCTGATATGTTTTTTGATAACACTCTATAAAACGCATATACTAACGGAATATAAGATATAAAATATATCGGTCCTCTTATTGTCATCCTTAATATCAAAGATAATACAAAATAAAATATAATAAGTGCAAATGTCAAGCTGTCTACACCATAACGACCGTACATAAATCTTGCTATTTTTTCCAAAAAATTATTCATAATATCTTCTCCTGTGTTCCCACCTTTAATATAAAAATATTAAGGATAATTTTATCATTTTTTCGCTGTAAAGTCAATTATTTACCCTAATATTCGCCTCAGTTCCATTAGTATTTTCCTCTCTTTCCTTGATATCTGCACCTGTGTTGTTTTTAATATATGTGCTGTTTGTGTTTGTGTTTTATTTTTAAAAAATCTAAGTAAAATTATAGCCCGGTCTTCATCACTTAATTTTAATATTGCCTGCTTTAATGCTATCTTATCTGCTATCTCATCGTAGTCCTCATCAACGGCAATTTCAAATGGTATCATTTCTGTATCTTCACTATATCCTACGCTTAGTGATACTGTGGGTTGTGAGGCTTCTAAGGCTTGTACTACTTTTTCCTTCTCCACATCAAGACTTTTTGATAACTCACTTATCGTCGGACTCCTTGAATTTTTCATTACAAACTCATTTGTATGCTTATTTATCTTCAAAGCTAAATCCTTTAAGCTTCTGCTTATTTTAACAGTTGAATTTTCTCTGAATATATGCTTTATTTCTCCTAATATTATCGGTACGGCATATGTTGAGAATTTATAGCCTAAGCTCTTGTTGAATCTGTCATACGCCTTAATAAGACCTATCATACCTACCTGAAACAAGTCATCATACTCTATACCTTTATTTTTAAACCTTTTTACACACGCGTGTACAAGACCTGTATTTGCATTTATGAAATCTTCTCTTTGTTTATCCATCGTTTTTATTTATTCTTCTTCTTATCAATCTTTTACCTAACATTACACTTGTACCTATATTTATTCTTGAACTTACTTTTACACTATCCATAAAGCTCTGCATAACCGCAAAACCAAGGCCTGATCTTTCCCCTTGTGAATCTGTTGTATATAGCGGCTGCATTGCTTTGTTGACATCCTTAATCCCTTTGCCTCTATCTCTTATTTTTATGTTTACAAGACCATCTTCAAATATTTTTGCTGTTATGTATATCATTCCTATGCTGTCTTTGTATGCGTGTACTATACAATTTGTGACCGCTTCTGATACTGCTGTCTTTATATCGTTTAATTCCTCTATTGTCGGATCAAGCGGCAATAGAAATGTTGCTATTACATTTCTTGCAAAACTCTCATTTATTGATACACTTGGAAAATGTATTGTAACCTCATTTATTAAATTCATCTTGTTTTGCTCCTTTCTAATATCCCCAATTCTTCAAGCCCGGAAAGCCTGATGACTTTTAAAAAATATCCCGGTACATTTATTACTTTAAGATTTGCGCCCCTTGATTCAAGTAATTTATATCTGCCCATAATCAAGCCTATACCAGAGCTATCCATAAAACTAAGATTTTTAAAATCTATTCTCAATGTGTTAAACTCTGTGCTTACTATTTTTTGGTCTATTAGATCCCTTATCTTTTTTGCATTGTGATGATCAATATCTCCGGATATTAAAACTGTTAAAATATCTTTTTCTTTTGTGAATTTTAGTCCCATTTTTCATTTCTCCCTTCTTAAAATTCGCCCTACATAATAAGATAAAACTTTTCCTGTTTAAAATCTGTTATATAATGTCGCACACGTATTGTTTTTCTTCCATAAAATAAAAAAAAGAGCCGATAACATAAACTGTTACCGACTCTATTCTTTCTTAATGTGCTTTTCCGACTATTTCACTTAAACTCTTTATACCATATTTTTGCATAACAACAGGTAGATTATCTATTATATCTTTACACGCATACGGATTAACCAAATTTTCTGCACCTACCTGCACAGCCTGTGCCCCTGCTAACATCATCTCTATAACATCTTGTGCACTAGCTACTCCACCCATTCCTATTATTGGTATTTTTACACTGTCATACACTTTATATACCATAGCTAAAGCTACCGGGAATATTGCTCTGCCTGAAAATCCGCCGCATTTATTATATACCACGGGTTTCTTTGTTTTTAAATCTATCCTCATTCCTACCAAGGTATTTATAAGGCTCAGGCCATCTGCACCTTCACACTCACAAGCCTTTGCTATTTCTGTTATATCCGTCACATTGGGTGATAATTTTATATATATCGGCTTTTTAGTGACTGCTCTTACTGCTTTTGTCACCTTTGCTGCTGAATTTTTATCGCTTCCAAATGACATTCCGCCTCCGTGAACATTAGGACAGCTTATATTTACTTCTATTATTCCTATCTCTTCAACTTTATCTATTTTCTCACAGCAATAAACATACTCATCAATAGAAAACCCGCTTATGTTTGCTATTGCTTTTTTGGAAAAACATTTTTTTAATTTTGGAATTTCCTCTCCTATCACCTTATCTATGCCCGGGTTTTGAAGTCCGACTGAGTTTATCATTCCCTGCGTACATTCTGCTATTCTCGGAGTAGGATTTCCGTAGCGAGCTTCTTTTGTAGTACCTTTTAGTGAAATTGATCCTAAACAATTTATATCGTAAAGCTCTGAAAACTCATATCCGAATCCAAAGGTTCCACTTGCCGGAATTATCGGATTATCAAGAACTAAGCCACTTAAATTAACTTTTGTATCTACCATATTATCTCACCTTTTTCCAAAACAGGTCCTTCTTTGCATATTCTTTTTATTCCGTTTTTAGTCTGTATACTGCATCCCACACACGCTCCGAATCCGCAGCCCATTCTTTCTTCAAAGCTTAACTGACCATCTGCATCTATAGCGTTACTTAAAGCCTTCATCATCACCAAAGGTCCACAAGTGAAAAAGTAATTATAATCACTTTTATCAGGCAATATATCTGTTACTATGCCTTTAGTCCCGTAACTTCCGTCTACTGTACTTACCTTTACAATGCAGCCTAATGCTTTAAATTCATCTTCATAAAACACTTCATCTTTAGTTCCAAAACCAAGCAGTACAATAGGCTTTTTGCCTTTCTCTATTAGTTTTTTTGCTAAATTATAAAGCGGCGGTACTCCAACTCCGCCACCTATTACCAGCGGTTTGTCTTCTGACTTATCTACATTATAACCGTTTCCTAAGCCGCAAAGCACATCAAGTGTGTCGCCCTTTTTTAGCATCGACATATAATCTGTACCTTTGCCCACTACCTTATATATGATCGTTATACTATTATCATCATAGTCACATACAGATATCGGTCTTCTTAAAAAAAACGGCTCTAAAGATATATTTATAAACTGGCCCGGCTTTGTTATTGATGATGTATCACCTGATAAAATCATCTTATATATGTTTTTTGCTATTCTTTCGTTACTTTCTATTTTATATATTCCTTTATTCATTTGAAAACTCCCCATCATCCCAAGCAACCTCTCCGTTTGATACAGTCAGCTTACATTTTCCAAATACCTCCATACCCTCAAAAGGAGTAGCTCTCCCTTTAGATACAAAGTTACTGCTGTTTATTTTATAGCTTTCTGTTAAGTCAAAAACTGTAAAATTAGCTTTCTTTCCAACCATAAAATGATTATCTATACCAAATCTGTTTGCCGGATTTATACTCATTAACTTTATCAAATCTTCAAGTGATATAATTTTCCCTCTGACTAAGTTTGTATACAGAACAGAAAATGCGGTTTCAAGACCGACTACACCCATAAGACTACCTTTTAAGCCTTTTGATTTTTCTTCTCTTGAATGTGGTGCGTGATCTGTTGCTATCATATCAATAGTTCCGTCTTTAATACCCTGCAATAATGCTGCTTTATCTTCACCTGACCTTAGCGGTGGATTCATTTTAAATCTTCCATCTTCCTGCAAATCCATATCAGTCAAAACAAGATAGTGAGGAGCAGTTTCGCAGGTAACATTTACACCGTCTGTTTTAGCCTTTCTTATCAAGTCTACACTTTCTTTAGTAGAAACATGACATACATGGTATTTAACTCCGATTTCTTTTGCTAACGCTAAATCTCTTTTAACCTGCAAATATTCACTTTCTGAACTTATCCCTTTATGATTATGAATTTTAGCATATTCTCCATCGTGAATATATCCGCCGTTTAACAATGATTCATCTTCACAATGTGCAGCAATAATTTTATTATATTTCATAGCTTCTATCATAGCATTAGCCATCATAGGTTCATTTTGCACACCTTTGCCATCATCTGTAAAGCCAATTACATATTCATAAAGATTTTTCATATCTGACAGCTCATTACCCTTTTGTCCTTTGGTTATTGCTGCATACGGATATACATTTATAAAGGCTTTGTTCTTTATTGCCTCAAGTTCTAGAGAGAGATTTCCATAGCAATCAGGTACAGGTGATAAATTAGGTATAGCAAAAACAGATGTATAACCACCTT
>JAUMXZ010000020.1 GCA_030528905.1 Clostridia bacterium
CAAAACCCTGAATCAAAAGGTAAAGATGTTAGAAAACTAATTAACAAAAAAATGTTTACAAGTGTTTACAAGTAATTAAATAAATGTTATAATAAACGGCACAGATCTTCATTGTACTACGGATTCCTGATAATTAAATTATTGTATAAAAGGATGGTAAATCGGTAATGAGAAAATATCACGGAAAGGGCGTTTGTAATACTATTGCCATAGGCGAGGCATTCGTTTTGAAGAAACAGGACACCCGTATAGATTCACCTGTGTATTCTGCTAACAGTGATATAGAGCTAAAACGCTTTAAAAAAGCTAAAACTCTTGCGTTAAAGCAGACAAAGGCTCTTTATGATAAAGCTATTCAAATGAACAATAAAATAAGTGCGGATATATTCGAAAGCCACTATATGATGCTTCAGGATAACGGCTTTAACAACTGCATAAAAAACTACATCAAAGACGAAAGCTTAAATGCCGAACACGCCGTCTTCAAAGCTCTTAACCTCTTTTCCGACAGGTTTAAAAATCTTGACGACCCTTATATGCGGGCAAGACACTTCGACATTAAAGACATATGTGAAAGACTTATAGCCTGTTTGCAGGAAAAATATATATCTTACTCTAAACTTAAATACGATTGTATTGTATGCGCAAACGATATAACTCCGGGAGAACTTATAAACTTTGATCACAGTAAACTCTTAGGCTTTGCTTTCTCCTGCGGCTCTGTCCATTCTCATACTGCTATACTTGCCAAAAGTCTTAATATCGCTTTGTCTATACATTTAGGTGATGGCTTTCTTGCATCTGTTAAAAACGGCGACATTATCGCAATAAACGGCTATACCGGCGAGGTCTTTGTAAACCCTGATGACAAAACCTTAAAAGAGCTAAACAGAATCAAAACCGAAGAAGTCCTTTGGCATGCAAAACTTGATAAACTAAAAGGTAAAACAAGTAAAACTCTTGACGGTAAGAAAATACGAATATGCGCAAATATTGCCACTCCAAACGAAATACCCGCTGTTATCAACAGTGATGCTGACGGTATAGGTCTTGTCAGAAGCGAATTTCTGTATCTCGGAAGAGATAATTTTCCTACAGAAGACGAACAATTCCTTTCATACAAAACAATACTTGAAGGTATGGGCAGCAAAAATGTTATCATTCGTACTCTTGATATAGGCTCTGATAAAAAGGTTGACTACTTTAACATTCCAAAAGAAAAAAATCCTGCTATGGGTTTAAGAGCTATAAGAATTTGCCTGAAAAAACCGGATATACTCATTACTCAGCTCAGAGCTTTATACCGAGCGTCTGTATACGGAAATTTAAGCATAATGTTTCCTATGATAACCAGTGTTGATGAAACTTTATCCCTTATAGATATCTGCAATAAAGTTAAACAGGCTCTTCTGAGTGAAAATATACCCTTTTCCAATAATGTAAAAATAGGCCTTACCATTGAAACTCCCGCAGCTGCCATAATAAGTGATCAGCTTGCAAAAATTGTCGACTTTTTCAGCTTAGGTACAAATGACCTTATTCAATACACACTTGCCTGCGACAGAGAAAACTCTGAGGTTGACAAATTCCTCGATAAATATCACGATGCTGTTTTCAAACTCATAGAAATAACCGCAAAAAATGCACAGGATTCTTCAATCCCCGTTGGAATATGCGGTGATTTGGCTGCAGATACCTCTGTAACCGAGAAGCTCTTGAAAATGGGTATTGATAACCTCTCTGTTCCGGCATCAGATGTTTTAAATTTAAGAAAAACAGTCAGAAGTATTCGGCTTAACTAATAAAAAAACTTGCTATCATAAATACGATAGCAAGTTTTTTTGTTTGTTTTAAATTTTTATTTTAAAGTTTTTTCAAATTCTATAAAATATTCAGGCAAATTACTTGTAAACTCCATATATTTGCCTGTAACAGGATGCAAAAAGCCCAATTTTTTTGCGTGCAGACATTGACCATTCAAACATTTAATGGCTTTTTTCGGCCCATATACCTCATCTCCTGCAACAGGATGACCGATATATGCCATATGCACTCTGATTTGATGCGTTCTTCCGGTAAAAAGCCTGAGTCTTAAATGGTTAAACTGCTCATATCTTCTTAGCACCCCATATTCAGTTTTTGCATCTCTTGAATGTGGTGCAAAAGCCGCCATCTGTTTTCGCTTTATCGGGTGTCGGCCTATCGGAACATCTACATATCCGCTGTTATCTTTCAGATCGCCATAAACAATAGCCTCATACTCCCGGTTAAACGAATGATCTTTTATCTGTTTTGCAAGACCTTGATGTGCAACATCATTTTTAGCAACCATTAAAAGTCCGCTTGTATCTTTATCTATTCTGTGAACGATTCCCGGTCTTAAAACACCGTTAATGCCTGACAAGTCATCTTTACAGTGGTACAAAAGCGCATTTACCAGAGTTTTATTCGGATGTCCGGGCGCCGGGTGAACAACCATACCTTTGGGCTTGTTTACAACTAAAAGATCTTTATCTTCGTAAATAATATCAAGCTCAATGTTTTCAGGCTCTGCTGATAATTCTTCCGGCTCTTTTATGACAACCTTTATCTCATCGTTCAAAGCAAGTTTATAATTTTTGCTTACGGTCTTTTCGTTGACTGTGATATATCCGTCTTTTATCATTTTCTGTATAAAGCTTCTTGTAATCGTATCTAATTGCAGACAGAGAAACTTATCAAGCCTCTTTGTGATGTTTTCACTGTCTATTTTAAAATTCATCTCTTTTTGCATAATTAACCTACAAAAATATTTTAATTTCCGTCTATATACTTTTGATTCCCATCTTTACCACCGGGATTATCAGATTTTAGGGCATCTGTAAAGAACAGCATATAAATGACGAGTAAGACAACGCCTATTGTCAGGCTGTAGTCGGCTATATTACAGGTTGGCGGGAAGAATGACAGTTGTAAAAAATCCACTACATAGCCGTTTAACACTCTGTCTATCAGATTTCCGACTGTTCCGCCTAAAATAAGTCCTGCTGATATGCTGACCATTAAATTTTGTCTTTTATATTTAAACAAAGCAATACAGAATATTACGATAAAGACTATTGAAACAGCGACAAAAAGCCATCTCAGATTTTGACCCATTCCGAATGCCGCACCTCTGTTTTCCACATAAGTAAAGCTTAGTATATATGGAATAGCCTGTATATCAGCTGAGTCTTTCAGGGTTTGTACTGCCCACAGCTTTGTTGCCTGGTCTGATACTATAACTATTGCTGCTATGACAAAAGTTGAGATTATCGATCGCATCTAATTTTCTCCCTTGATTATAGCTGCGCATCTTTTACATAATGTTTTATGTTCTTCGTCCTGGCCTACAGTATCGCTGTGAATCCAACAACGCTCACATTTACCGCCTTGTGCTTTTTTGACATCAATGGAAAGCTCTTTGTTGTACTCTGCTTTAAACTTACCTTGTCCGTCTTTTAAGACATTCACTTTTGAAACTATAAAAATCATAGCAAGATCATCTTGAGAATCTTTAAGAATTTTGTAAAGCTCATCATCACAGTATAAAGTTACCTCAGCCTCCAAAGACTTGCCTATTTCCTTGTTTTTACGAGCTATCTCCAAGGCTTTTTTCACATCATCCCTTACAGAGATTACTCTGTCCCAAAAGCTCATAAACTCATCATCTAACTCAACGCAAACCTTAGGGTTTATATCGTTGAGTACAACAGAATCTTTATTATCGCCATTCTTATGCGGCATATAATCCCAGATTTCGTCTGCGGTATATGCTAAAATCGGAGCTATCAATCTTGTCATACTGTCCAGTATAATATATATTGCAGTTTGAGCTGCGCGTCTTGATTTTGAATTTGCCTGCTCGACATATAATCTGTCTTTTATCACATCAAGATAGAAGTTTGACATATCTACAACACAGAAGTTATGTACTGAATGATAGGCTACGTGGAAATCGAATTTATCATAACCGTTTTTCATTTTATCAGTAAGTTCATTGAGTTTTATCAAGGCCCATTTATCAAGTGAAGTTAATTCTTCAACAGGTAGCATATCCTTATTTGGATCAAAGTCGCACAAATTACCTAAAATATATCTTGCTGTATTTCTTATCTTTCTGTATGCTTCTGAGAGCTGTTTTAGAATATCTTTTGATATTCTTATATCAGCGTGATAATCTGATGAAGCCACCCATAATCTTAAAATATCTGCACCGTACATATCTATAATCTCTTTAGGAGCTATTCCGTTTCCAAGAGATTTAGACATTTTTCTGCCTTCGCCGTCAACAACCCATCCGTGAGTAACTACGGCTTTATATGGTGCTATATTTTTAGTTGCAACAGATGTAAGTAATGAAGACTGGAACCAGCCTCTGTACTGATCAGCACCCTCAAGGTACAAATCTGCCGGATATCTTAAATAATCTCTTCTTTGGAGAACTGCAGCGTGAGTAACACCTGAGTCAAACCATACATCCATTATATCTTTTTCTTTTTCAAAGTTCTCTGAAGAACATTTTTTACATTTTGTTCCCTTCGGTAAAATTTCCTCTACGCTTTTTGCATACCAGGAATCTGAGCCCTCTTCTCTGAACATTTTAGCTACAGCCATCATAACGCTCTCATCAATAAGCGGCTCATTACACTCTTTACAGAAGAATATCGGAATAGGCACGCCCCATCTTCTCTGTCTTGAAATACACCAGTCCTTGCGGTCTTTTATCATTGATGTAATTCTGTCTTCTCCCCAGCCCGGTATCCATTCTACATCTTTAATTGCTTTTACTGCATCATCTTTAAAATCGTCTATAGAGCAGAACCATTGTTCGGTTGCTCTGAACAAAACCGGCTTTTTACATCTCCAACAATGTGGATATTGGTGAATAATCTTTTCAACGCTGAACATAGCTCCTGTTTTTTGTAAATACTCTGATATTTCTTTATTAGCCTTATTTGTTTTAAGTCCCTCAAACTGACCTGCCTGCTGTGTTAATCTTCCGTTGCTGTCAACCGGGACTATTATCTCAAGTTCAGGATAATTTCTGCAAACATCAAAGTCTTCAACTCCGTGACCGGGTGCTGTGTGAACACAGCCCGTACCGCTTTCAAGAGTTACATGTTCTCCCACTATAACCAGTGATTCTCTATCTAAGAACGGGTGCTTTGCTTTCATATATTCAAGCTCTGATCCATCAATTTTGCCGATTATCTCATAATCTTCTTTGCCTGCGACCTTCATAGCATTTGAAACAAGTTCTTCTGCCATCACATAATATTCATCCTGCCATTTTACAAGGCAGTATGTAAAACGAGGTCCTACACAAATTGCCACATTTCCCGGCAAGGTCCAGGTTGTAGTAGTCCAAATAACGAAATATGTTTTGTTTATATCTGCGCCCATATTAGAAAGTTTTCCTTTGTCATCACTCAGGGCAAATTTCACATATATTGACTCACACTCATCTTCTGCATACTCTATTTCTGCTTCGGCTAACGCTGTTTTACATTCCGGGCACCAATAAACAGGTTTAAGACCCTTATATATATATCCTTTACAGGCCATTTGAGCAAAGACTTCAATTTGGTCTGCTTCAAATTCTTTTAACAGTGTGATATATGGGTCATCCCACTTAGCAAGTGATCCGATTCTTTTGAACTGGTTTGTTTGATCGTCTATATATTTAAGTGCAAACTCACGGCATATATTTCTAAGTTCCACCTCTGTCATTGATTTGCATTTTTCTGTTCCTGCTTTTTTTCGAGCCTTTAACTCTGTTGGTAAGCCGTGTGTATCAAAGCCCGGTACAAAAGGTGCTTTAAAGCCGTTCATATTTTTATATCTGATAATGAAGTCTTTTAAGGTTTTATTAAGTGCTGTACCAAGATGTATATCTCCGTTTGCATACGGAGGTCCGTCGTGCAGGACATAAAGAGGTTTGCCCTCATTTCTTTCCATTAGTTTTTCATATAATTTTTGATCTTCCCAATTTTGAAGCCTTGATGGCTCTGTTTTGGGCAATCCTGCTCTCATCGGGAATTTAGTTTGTGGTAGATTGAGCGTATCGTTATAATTTTGTGACATTTATTATTTCTCTCCTAAACATAATAAAATAAAACAGATGCTTAATAATAAGTTATCTTAACGACTATTTTATCAAACATCTGTTTTTATGTAAAGAGCTAACTAAAAAGTAGCCTCTTATTTAAAGTCTTCGTCTGAAGATATATCATAATCATCGCCGAATTTTATAGCGTCGAGCTTTATAGTCTTAGTTTCTGCCAAAAAGCCAAAATCATCATCATAATCATCATCATCGAGATTATTGTTTATTTCTTCTGAAGAGTCTATATTGTCATCTGTTTGCATTGCATCTCTTATAAAATCCTCAGGAGGTTGGGCAAGCAATTTTTTCACATCTTCCAGGGAAGATTTTTCATTCAGCACAATCTTTTCAAAGCGGACTTTCGGCTTAGCTTCGACTACTTCCTGTACTGTTTCAGTTGTTTGCTCGTCATCAAATTTTGGCAAAGCATCAATAAGCTTTAAATGTTCCTTATATAGTTTAAGAAGATGCATTTTAAACTCAGAAACTTCTCTTTTCATAGTTTCGAGTTTTTCATTTTGCTCATTAACTTCAGCTGCTGTTATCTGAGCAATTTCTTCTGCTTTTTGCTTTGCTGATTCTACTATTGCAGTAGCCTTGCTTTTTGCCTCTGTCATAGTAGCTCCTGCGAGTTTTCTTGCATTAAACAGTGTACTTTTTATATCATCTTCTTCAGACTGATAGTGATCGACTAATTCTTTTAATTTTTTATTTTCAAGAATCAATTCTTCAACGGTCTGCTCCACATCATCTATAAAGTCCTCTACTTCATCAGGTTTATAGCCGCCAAAGCCTGATTTATGAAAAACAACATTAGAAATATCGTCTAAAGTTAACAAAGCCATACTATACTTTCCTCCTACAAGAACCCTATATTAGTTAAAGTTTTTATTAAAAGTACATACCGCTGCTTTCAAGCTCATCCATAAGCTCATCGCCTGTGAGGTCGACATTATATGGAGTTACTATAAAAGTGCTGGTAGCTACTCTCTTAATTTTTCCGTTATTAGCATAAGCAACGCCGCTTATGAAGTCTAATATTCTTCTGGATGTATCTTTATCTCTGCCTTCGAGGTTAAGAACAACCGTATGCATTTTAATAAGCTGGTCAGCGACTGCACGAGTTTCCTCGCCGAAGCTTTCAGGTTTGAACAGAACAACCTGAAGCTGAGTTGTAGCGTGGATATTAACAACTCTGTTTGGTGATACAGAAGAAGATCTGCTGCTTGTTCTTTTCATCTCAGGTTCTTCGTCATCATCTTCTGAGTTAACAGAGCTTATATCCTCTATCTCATCATAATCGTCATAATAATCATATTCATCATCCGGCGGTGACCACATGCTTTTTAGTTTTTTTACAAATCCTGCCATTACTGTTTCCCCCAATATATAAAAATATATAAAACATTTAATTTACTTCTAAAATCTTCTACCGAACAATGCCGAGCCAATACGAACTATATTAGCGCCGCACAAAATAGCTTCCTCATAGTCATCTGACATACCCATAGAAATAAATTGCATACATATATTATCTAATTTTTTATCTCTTATGTCAATAAATTTTTCGTATATTTTTGAAAAATATTTTCTTATTTGTTGTTTATTATCGCAAATAGGCGGTATTGACATCAGGCCTTTTACACAAATTCCGGGCAGCTGGGAAATTTCGGCTATAAACTCCTCTGCCTGTTCGATTCTTATTCCTGATTTACTTTTTTCCTGACCTATATTTATTTCGACTAAAACATCCATATCGAGTGAGTTTTTTTGCGCCTGTTTTGAAATTTCCTGTGCTAATTTCACGCTGTCCACAGATTGTATCATATCCACTTTAGTTATTATTTGTTTTACTTTATTCGTTTGCAAATGCCCTATAAATTGAATTGACACATCATTTTTTTCTATCTCATCATATTTAGACAAAAGTTCCTGCACTCTGTTTTCCCCGATATTTTTCACTCCAAGACTAGCAGCGTGATTTATCAGGTAAGGATTTACGGTTTTTGTTGCGGCTAAGAGTTTCACCTCTTTGGTTTTATACTCACATTTAAGCTGTGCGTTTTGGATTTTTTCTGTTATAACTTTGTAATTTTCCTCTAAGTTTTTTATTTTTTCCATATTGTTATCCAATAAACTTTCCGTCATACAAATCCTCTCCTCCTATGATTACCTTATCATACACTTCTACAGTATCGCCTGAAAACAGATCTTCGCTATCCTTATTATCATTACATATCATAAACTCAGAATAGGCAAAAACAGGATTTATCTCTTTAAATTTGAGTCTGTCTCCGATTATCGTATAAACTCCCTGGACGGTCTGAGTTTGTTCTGTTTGTGTTCCGTCCGGATTAGTCTGGGTTTTTGTCACCTCTCCCATATGCACAGCATTTTTAGGGACTTTTATACCCTCATATAAGTCGTAATTAAGCTTAATATTTTCCTTTCTTATATCTAGAAGCTCACTTGATATCTGGTTGCACTTTAAAACCACGGTTACATTTTCATCGTCTATTCTGTTTATAGCCACTACAGATACCGGTATGTTTTCGTTTGATATGGAGACAAAATTAACCCCTATCTGCTTGTCCTTTTGGACCTTTGAAGCTTCCTGCTGAGGAATTTTACAAACTATATACCAGCTAAGACCATTGATAGTTTTCCCGACTATATTCGGATCTATTTCATACTCCTGCTCCATAATATCACTTAGCTGGTCATAATTAACAGTAAGTATGTTTTCATAATCTGCCTTATTTTCCAGTCCATCAGCACTTTTACTTATAAAATATCCCGGACTGTTTGTTCTGAGCTCTTTTATATTTCCGCTAAGTTCATTTTCTAAAGCCGCAAGCTCTTCCTGTGCCTGACTTATTATAGCATCAAAACCTGATGTTTTTCCTGTTATTATCTGTTTATTATTAAGGTTATAAAGCACATTATCAGCTGATGTTTTCAGCTCAACAAACTCATTGTTTTCGACCATATTTTTGAAGTTTTTTATAGACTGTGATAAATTATATTCCGCTATCTCTATATTATTTGAATTTGACTTTGATTTACTTTCTAAAGCCTCAAAAGTTTCTATTCTGTCATTAAGCTTTGCTATTTCTTCCTTTATAATAACATCTCTTGGGTCCTGAAACTCATAGGCTATTACTTCACCGGCAGCTACACTTTCACCATCTTTTGCAAGGTAATACACATTTGTATTCTCGCTGGCTCTTATCTCATCTTCATCCTTGACTATATAGGCTGTTGTTTCATATGAGTCATATACTTTGGCGTATATTAAAGTTTCGCTGCTGATTTTTTTTGAGTTAGACATATACAGATTACATACTACATATATTATCAAAAAAACCGATATACATACTGTTAATATTTTTTTTACTGTAATATTTTTCATTTTACATCCACATCTTTCACTAAACGAAATACATCCTCGTACATAGTTTTAAAATCGATCTGTTCATTTTTCAGATACTCGTCAACAAATATCCAATTTATACTCTTGTTTCTTTTAAACCAGGTAAGCTGTCTTTTGGCATATCTTCTGCTTGCTTTTTTCAGATTCTCCTTACAATTTTCAAGAGTATCCTCTCCTTTAAGGTAAGCAAACATCTCCTTATAGCCTATAGCACCTTTTGCTGTTTTGTCGTCTTCAAGACTCATAACATACATAGCTTCCCTGCAAAGACCACTATCCACCATTTTGTCTACCCGTTTATTTATCCTATCGTATAGTAATTTTCTGTCCTTATAGGTAAGCCCTATAAAAACAGTATCATAAATACTTTCCTGAGTTTTTGATTCTTTCAGACATTCACTTACGGTTTTTTTCGTTGTAATCATTATCTCTAATGCTCTTACAACCCGCTTTGTGCTTGCCTGTTCTTTTAGTTTTTTTGCGTACTCAAAATCTTTTTTCTCGATTTCGTCTATTAGCTTTTCCAGGCCTTCCTGCTTGGCTCTTTTATAAAGATTTTCTCTTAAATCGAGATCTATTTTAGCATCAGCAAAAGCAATATTGCCCAAAAGAGAATCGACATACAGACCGGTACCGCCAACAACAACAGGCAATTTACCTCTTTGGTAGACATCTTCTATAGCCTTATGTGCCATACTGCAATATTTTGCAACACTATAATTTTCGGTTGGCTCTGCTATATCTATCATATGATGTTTAACAACGCTTAGCTGTTCTTTAGAGGGTTTTGCAGTTCCCACATCAAGATATTTATATATCTGCATTGAATCTGCTGATATTATCTCAGCATTTTTTCTTTTACAAATTTCTATTCCAAGTTCTGTTTTTCCGCAAGCTGTAGTCCCGACTACAGCTATAACCGGTATCTTTTTCATTTATTACCTCATTTTTTATGATCGTTTAAATTTTTTCTCTATTTCTTTTTTTGAAAGAGTTATAATTATAGGTCTTCCGTGCGGACAATACTCCAAACAGTTTTCATTTTGGATTTTGCAGGCAAGCTCCATAAGTTCCTCATTTGAATTTATATCATTTGCCTTTATCGCACTTTTACAGGCAACACTATGATAGATATTATAAAGATAATCAGACTTTGCGCTGCTATCAGGTGTTCTTAGCGCTTCGACAGCGCTTAAAAAGACTTCCTGGGCATCTGCTTTTGATAATATAAGCGGGACAGTCCGCACAAGAATAACACCATTTCCAAAATCATCCGTTTCAAACCCTGCCTTACACAAAACATCCTGATTTTCAAGCACCAAATCATAGCTCATTTTATCAAGAACCACTTTTTCAGGCTGTAAAAGCGTCTGTAAGAAATTGCCTTCCTGGGTGTTTTTTAGTTTTTCATATATCAGTCTTTCGTGGGCTGCGTGTTTATCTATAAACAAAACTTCATCGCCCTGCTGCATTATTATATAGGTTGAAAACACCTCGCCAATAAACTTCTGCTCGTTTATTTTTTCTGAAACGTCAGGTGTTTTTATCTGTTCAAACGACTGTAATGCTTCCTGCACATATTTAATATTATCATTTTTTTCCTGATATTGATACTCTTTTATATCTTCCTCATTATCTGATATTCTGTTTAGCGCCATATCGAAAATATCGCCATTTTCAATTCGCTTGTTCCTTTCTCTTTTAGGCGGCATAAACAGTTCCGGTTCTTCTTTTGGGTCTTCAAGAAACAAGGCTTTGTTGTGTTTTATTTTTGTGTATTCACTTGGAACATAAAATAAACTTTCTTTTATGTCGTTTTCATTTTCTTTAGCTTTGTCTTGATCATTTAGTTCATTTTTTTCATTTTCAACAGGCTCATCAGGCTTACAATAATCTTTTGAAGTGATATCATCAAAAGATTTTGTACTTGTTTTTACCTGCGGCTCATCAAACTTAGCATTATCACTGCCAAGCGATATTTGCTCTTTACTGCCATCATCTAACAGTGCTGTTTTCACAGCATAGTACACGCAATCAAATATTTTTTTCTCGTCAGAAAATTTGACTTCGGTTTTTGCCGGATGAACATTTATATCAGTTAATTGCGGCGGCAGGTTTATATATAAAACCGCCTGAGGAAATTTCCCTGTCAGTATAAGGCCTTTGTAGGCTCTTTCAAGGGCCACAGAGATTATCTGGCTTTTTATATATCTTGAATTTATGAAAAAAACCTGCATCTTTCTGTTTGATCTTGCTTTAAACGGTTTACTTATGTACCCTTTGAGCATTATTCCATCTAAATTATAATCAAGTTTTATAAGCTCATCTGAAAAAGCCTTACCGTACACAGAATATATTGCTGATTTAACTGAGTCATTTCCGCTTGTATTAAATATTTCCTTTGAATTTCTTATAAAAGAAAATGATATTTCCGGGTGTGACAGCGCAAGTTTATCGACTACATTTGCTACTGCATTAGCTTCTGTTACATCTTTTTTTAAAAACTTCATTCTTGCCGGCACATTAAAAAACAGATCTTCAACCACTATAGTCGTTCCTTCTGCCGCACCTACATCTTCAAAACACAGCTGCTTTGAGTTCTCAATACAATACTTCGTTCCGACTAACTGATCGCTTGTTTTACTTATCAATGTAACCTTTGCAACTGCTGATATTGATGCTAATGCTTCGCCTCTGAAGCCCATTGTCATTATGGCTTCTAAATCTGACTTATCTTTAACTTTACTTGTTGCGTGAGGCATAAAGGCTTTTTTGATGTCTTCTTTTTCTATTCCGCAGCCATTATCACTTACTCGAAGGTATGATATGCCGCCGTTTTCTATTTCAATGCTTATTTTAGTCGCTTTTGCATCAATAGCATTTTCGACTAATTCTTTTACGACCGAGGCCGGCCTTTCAACTACTTCTCCCGCTGCTATCAGTCTTGCTACATCTTCATCGAGTATATTTATTCTTGGCATTCTAAATCACCGCTTAATCTGCAAGTTCAATGAGTTCATAAAGAAAATTCATCGCTTCAATAGGCGTAAAAGTATTTATATCTTTACTTTTGAGCTTATCAACTATAGACTTTGCTTTCGTTTGAACTTCTTTATCATCTTCGTGTTGTTGTTTTTCCTGTTTGTCTTCGCTCATATCAATTCTAAGCTGCATATTCTGGCCGCTTTCGAGCTCTTTTAAAATCTCCTTTGCTCGTTTGAGCACTCCTTTAGGTACTCCGGCAAGTTTTGCAACTTCTATTCCATAACTGTCATCTGCTTTACCTCTTACTATTTTTCGCAAAAAGGTTATATCATCATCGCGTTTTTTGACAAGTATATTATAATTTTTAACTCCCGGCAATTTATCTTCCAGATCTGTGAGTTCGTGATAATGGGTAGCAAAAAGAGTCTTAGCACCTATTTTCTTATTATTTACTATATATTCTATCACAGCCTGAGCGATACTCATACCGTCAAAAGTTGAAGTTCCTCTGCCTATCTCATCTAAGATAATCAGACTGTTTTTGTCTGAGCTTTTAAGTATATTGGCAACTTCTATCATTTCGACCATAAAGGTAGAGCGACCCATAGCTAACTCGTCTGAGGCGCCTACTCTTGTGAACACTTTTGACACTATTCCTATATCAGCTTTTCTTGCCGGAACAAAGCTTCCTATCTGAGCCATAACAACTATTAAAGCAATTTGGCGCATATAAGTTGATTTTCCCGCCATATTCGGGCCTGTGATTATATTTATTTGATTTTCATCTGTATCCAGATAGACATCGTTTGGCACAAAAAACTCGTTTTTATCAAGCAAGCGTTCTATCACAGGATGACGGCTGTTTGTAATTTGAAGCCTTGTAGTTTCATCTATATTAGGCTTACAGTATCCGCTTTTAGATGCGACCTTTGCAAATGAATTGAGAACATCGAGCACAGATATTTTTTTAATTGTATTTTCTATTCTTTCGATTTCTTCTGATATACTGACTCTTATATCATCAAAGATAACAAATTCCATATGCATCAGTGTTTCTTTTGCACCTAAGAGTTTGCCTTCTATATCTTTTAACTGTTTTGTTATATATCTTTCGCAGCCGGACAGAGTTTGTTTTCGCTCATAATTTTCCGGAACAAGCGACTTATAAGAATTGGTAACCTCTATATAATAGCCAAACACCCGGTTATATCCTATTTTTAATTTCGGTATGCCTGTTTTTTGTCTTTCTTCCTGTTCTGTCTTCATTATCAAGTCCTGGCTGTTGGAAACAAGTGACTTATAATAATCGACTTCTGCGTTATAACCATCTTTTAAAAGTCCGCCGTCTTTTACCGAAACCGGTGGATTTTCAATAATTGAACTATCAATCAGACTATATATATCATCAAGGGTATCAAGTGTATTATATATTTCAGAAAGCATAGGTGTTTTCAAGTTTTTCAACAGACTTTTTATTTTCGGCAGATATTTTATGCTTTCGCACAAATTTCTGACTTCTCTTGCATTTGCTGATCCGTAAACTATTCTTGTCATTACTCGTTCTATATCGAGTATTTTTTCAAGATAGTTTGATATTTCATCAGATATTTCTCTGTTTTTTATAAGCTCTTCTACGGCATTTTGTCGTTTTTTTATTTTTTCGCAATCAAGCAGTGGTTTTTCAACCCACGATTTTATCAATCTTTTACCCATTGCGGTATTGGTTTGGTCAAGCACCCATAATAGTGAATATTTTCTTTTGCCATCTCTTGAGTTGCAGGTAAGCTCAAGATTTTTCTGCGTGTTTGGGTCTATGCTCATATAGCCGTTAAAATCATACACATCAAGATTATTAACTCGCTGCAGTCCTTGTCTTTGAGTTTCTTTCAGGTAATCTAAAATTATACCGACTGTGTAGATTACTAAATGTTTTGATTTTTTAAGATCTGCTATTTTCTCTTTGCCGAAATGTTTTTGGACTGTTTTTTTACATTCGTCAAAAACTACCGGTTTATCTGATTTATTTTCTATTGAAGATTCAAGCACATTGACTACAAATTTTCTGACTACAGAAAAAAGCTCATCATTTCCCCAAAACAGTATCTCACCCGGACGATAATGTGACAGTTCTGTTTCTATATTTTTTATTATATCACTGCCTATATATGTCGTATGAATATCTCCTGTAGATACATCGCAAAAAGCAATACTTGCCTTATTATCCCGTTCAAATATGGCGCACAGATAGTTATTACTTGTTTCATCAAGCATACTGCCTTCTATGACAGTGCCTTTTGTGACGACTCTTGTAACCTCTCTTTTGACCACGCCTTTAGCTTTGGAGGCATCTTCTGTTTGCTCACAAATTGCGACCTTATAACCTCTTTGTACAAGTCTTGCTATATATGCTTCACTGCTATGATAAGGAACTCCGCACATTTTAGCTTTTTCTTCCTGACCGCAATCTCTGCCTGTGAGCGTTATTTCTAATTCTTTTGAAGCTATTTCGGCGTCTTTAAAAAACATCTCATAGAAATCGCCGAGTCGAAAGAACACAATACTATCCTGATATTGCTCCTTTATTTTTAAATATTGCTGCATCATGGGGCTAAGTTTTCCCATAAATTTTACATCCTCCAAAAAAAGATTTTATATCTTACTTGCACAGATAATATAACAAGAGTCTTATATATCTATACTTTCATTAACTGCTGCTGTTATATCGTTTATAAGCTTTGACATTTGTTCCTGTGCCTTGCTGTAATTTTTCATATTCTCGTTGTTAATTATTTTATTATAACATATTTTGATGTCTTCGTTAATAGTTTCCACCTTAGTTTTATCCACATTCTTCTGAGATGTTTCTTGGCTTAGGGCTAATTTTTTCAAATTAAGCTCACATATCAATTTCTGCAAAGACTCATCCTGTTCCCATCTTCTTTTGCAGTCTTCTAAATTTATATATCTTTGGTCTTTTTGTATTTCCCTGCAAAGTTGTCTTACAAGTTCTATAATCTCCACTTTTTACACCACATTTCTTTCTTGATACACAAAAGTGCAGATGTTAAAAAACATCTGCACAAAAAAGATCTGTTAATGGCAGCCTGAGCAGGTTGAGCAGCTTCCCGTACAATTTTCGCCGAGATCTATCTCATCCGGATTTTCTCCGCTGACACTTCTTGATATTATAGTTGTTACATTATTAAGAAGTGCAGAAATTTGTGCCTGAGCAGCATTAAATCTGATCATATTTTCGTTAGACATTATCTTTGCGTAATGATCTTTTATCTTCTCATTAAGTTTGTTAAGTTTAGCTTCATCTCTGTTTTGGTCTTGAGCTTCTTTTGTAATGTTTTCTCTTATCTTATCAAATTCTTTCAAAAGGTCTTTTAACTCTTTGTCATTATCTGTTATCTCTTTAGCCTGGTGATAATCTATATATCTCTGGTCTTTTTGAATTTCTTTACCTATTTCTCTTGCAAGTTGTAAAATATCCATTATTTATTCTCCTTTTTTTGCTAAATTTCTTCGTCATTTACTTGATTTTCTTCATCCATAATAGCTTTAAACTCTTCGCCGGACATTTTTTCTTTTTGCATCATAATTTGTGAAACCTTATGAAGCTTATCCATATGAGTTTTTAAGATCTCCGTTGTTTTCTCATAGGCCTGTTCGATTATTGCTCTTATCTCGCTATCAATTTCAAAAGCGGTTTTATCTGAGAAGTTTTTAATATGCCCCATATCTCTTCCGATGAAGACCTCATCGTTATCAGAACCGTAATTTATCGGGCCCATTTTACTGCTCATACCATATTTTGTAACCATAGCCGAAGCGATTTTAGTAGCTCTTTCGATGTCATTTGAAGCGCCTGTTGATATATCTGATAGCACTAAACTTTCAGCTGCTCTTCCGCCTAAGAGGACCATTATATCCTCGCACATTTCCTTATAGGTGCGATATGATCTGTCTTCAGACGGCAGCGACATTGTATAACCTCCGGCCATACCTCTTGGTATTATTGATATCTGGTGTACATCGTCCTGAGTCGGGCAGTAGTAAGTTACAACTGCGTGTCCGCTTTCGTGATAAGCTGTTAATTTTTTCTCTTTTTCCGTCATAACTTTTGAGCGTTTTTCAGTACCTACCACTACTTTGATTGTAGCTTCCTCTATATCCTCCATAGTTATAGATTTATGATTTTTTCTTGCTGCAAGCAGCGCGCCTTCATTGAGAAGATTTTCTAAATCTGCGCCTGTAAAGCCTGAGGTAGTTTTTGCAATAGTAGAAAGTTCCACATCCGGAGCAAGCGGTTTACCTCTTGCGTGCACCTTCAAAATAGCTTCTCTGCCCTTCATATCAGGGATTCCAACCATTACCTGTCTGTCAAAACGGCTCGGGCGCATCAATGCCGGGTCGAGTATATCAGGACGGTTGGTTGCCGCTATCATAATGACTCCTTCGTTTCCTCCAAAGCCATCCATTTCCACAAGCAGCTGATTGAGTGTTTGTTCTCTTTCATCGTGTCCGCCGCCAAGTCCGGCTCCGCGTCTTCTTCCTACGGCATCTATTTCATCTATAAAGATTATACACGGCGCATTCTTTTTAGCCTGATCAAACAAATCTCTGACTCTTGAAGCTCCGACACCTACAAACATTTCCACAAAATCAGAACCGGATATTGAAAAAAATGGGACTCCAGCTTCTCCTGCGATTGCTCTTGCAAGCAAAGTTTTACCTGTGCCCGGAGGTCCGACTAACAAAACTCCTTTTGGAATTCTTGCTCCTAAGGCCTTGAACTTATCGCCATTTTTAAGAAAGTCAACTATTTCACTTAACTCTTCTTTTTCCTCATCTGCTCCTGCTACATCATCAAATGTGGTTTTTCTTTTCTCATCATTTGTGTTTTTGATTTTTGCCTTACCAAAACTCATCTGCTTTCCGTCCATACCCATTCCGCCGGAAAGTCTTTTCATCATAAACCACCAGAACAACGCCATAATCACAATTAGTATAACTGTTGGAAGCATACTCATAAACCACGGTGTTTCCTGCGGCCTTATCAGGTTGTAAACCATAGGCGAATCGGGATGATTCTGGTCATATTTTTCTATCTGCGGCTTTATATCTTCGTATAAAAGCCCAACATTCGGTGCTACATAGGACAACACCTTTGTGGGAGTTTCCTCTTGCCCTGTGTTTACTGTTATAGACATTTGTCCTGTACCCAAATCAAGTTCAAACTCTGAAACCTGTTCAGTTTCAAAATATGATAATATCTCAGAGTACTTATAGGATTGTGTTGGCGAACCTCTATACAAAGTGGCTATAATTATAATAATTACTATTGGAATACCAAGATATACTATAAGATTTCTTATCGTATTCTTTTTATTATCCATATTAAAGATCAGTCCTTTCTTGATCAGCCATTAAACTTATCTTTATATTTTAGATCTTAAATGTTAAATTTTTATATTTATAATCTTAATTATTTTCATATATTTCAGGGTTCAGAAAACCTATATATGGTAAGTTTCTGTATTTTTCGTCATAGTCAAGGCCATAGCCTACAATAAAGGCATCCTCTATTTCATATCCGATATAATCGACATCGACATCTATTGTGCGTCTTGAAGGTTTATTAAGTAATGTACAGATTCTAACGCTTTTTGCCCCTTCATCTATTAACATTCTTTTTAACTTATCAAGTGTACTTCCGCTGTCTATGATATCCTCAACTAAAATTACATCGCGATTTTTTACAGGTATGGTCACATTTTTCTCTATAAAGACTACTCCATCACTTTTTGCCTTTTTGCCATAGCTTGAAGCTGCCATAAAGTCAAATTCGCAGTCTATCTTCAGATATTTAGCTAAGTCGCCCATAAATATGAATACGCCTTTTAATACACCAACAATCAGAGGATTTATATCTTTGTATTCCA
>JAUMXZ010000021.1 GCA_030528905.1 Clostridia bacterium
ACCACATTGTGTTAAACACAAGCCATACTATTACTGATGCCGGTACAGCATATATAAAGGTTAAAAAGTGATTGTATGTATCAAGTGATAAATCTAAAACTACGAAAACTGTAGTTGCTAAAAGCCATACTAAAAGTATGCTCATACCTGTTATGGATATCTTATTTATCTTTTTACTTAAAAATCCTGTCTGCTGCGGCTTCTCTATTATATCTTCTTTGTCCTCTTTATGCTCAGACTTTACCATATAATCAAGCTTTACACCAAATAAATCGGAAATCTGTACTAAAGTTGTAACATCAGGCAGAGATTTTGCCCGTTCCCATTTTGAAACAGCCTTATCAGAATAATTTAACTTTTCAGCAAGGTCAATTTGCGTCATACCGTTTTCTACTCGTAAATCAGTTATGTTCTTTGCTATTATTTCTTTTATGTCCTCTTCCACGCAAATTGTCGCTCCTTTCTGTAAGATTTAAAATCAGTTTTCTTTCTTTCTTTTGAATACTCTTTTTCTTCCTTTTGACTTGTTAAATACGCCTGTAAACAGACAATATAAAACAAATACAACTACAGCTCCTGCTGATATTATCAAGCCTGTTGTAAGACCGGGTGTGAAATATTCAAATCTTATTGTGCTTGTTGTGTTTGCCGGAACTCTGACTGCCATAAAACCTATGTTTACCTTCTCTATAACCGCTTCTTCTCCGTTTACATAAGCTTTAAAGCCCTTCTCATATGGAACTGAGAAAAATACTAACTCATCTTTTTCTGCTGCTGTATATTCGGCACTGAAGCCTGTATTATCTCTTGAAAAATTATCGCAGGTTTCTAATTGTCTTTCTCTGCAATCGGCAAAATAGGCTTCTTCTGTATAACTGTAGTCCTTTAAATTGCCCGGACTTAGTATATCACTATTCCTCTGTATTGTTTCTTCGTCTAAAACCATCGCTTTCATTAGCAGCAGATGTCTGTCTTCTTCTTTACACGAATCATACTGCTCTCTTGTTATATATTCGTTGTAACCAAAGCCAATCGGTACATAATATTTATTTTCATATACATCAAAGCCGTTTTGAATCCCATAGTATTTAAAGCCCGGTAAGACATCTCTTGAATCTTTTTTGTAGCTGATCATCCATTTGACAGACAACAGACCTCTTAGTCCATACTGCTCTACTTCCGGTCTTGACGCTACATCTCTTTTTACTCCCACTGTCGGATAAAATTCCATTATCGATCCGGGAACTACCGAATGAAATGCCTGAATAGACGGTGTATTAAAATACATTGCTATGTTATCCATTCCGTCATATACATCTATTCTTGAAATATCCTGGTCCGGTAATTCTATTTCTTCCTGATTTTGCAGCAGATGCGGAATTATGAAATCTTTTGTGCTGTAAGACTGCGTTTTTCCCATCCCCAATATAAACAGGGAATATATAACCGATACACTAAATATGCTTATGAACATCCAGCTTATAAACTTCTTCTTGTTCTTATTCTTCAGGCATATTATTATTGCAAAAATCAGCAAACAACCAAGTGCTATTGCAACATAAAGCCAGAATCTGTCCGGATATGTCATAAGTCCTATGGAGATTTCTTCCTGCCCGTCTACTTTTTTCTTAATAGGCATAAGACCTATAAGCAAGCTCATTATAAAGGTTATAGCGAATGTTATTTTAAACGATACTCTCCACTTCGTTTTATTGCTCTCTATCGCCTTTACCGTTGCTAATATCATCATCATAACAAGCATATAATACCATCTTGCATAATAACTCATATTAAAGCCCTGGAACATACTGTTTAATATCGGAACTAAAGCTATAACAAACAGCGATATAAGCATTGTTTTGAGCCACTTATTCTTATTGCTTTTTATATATGCTATTACCCCTGTCATTGACACAACCGGCAGCCACGCACCTAAAGATGCCCATTTTGCGTTTGAATCAGGTGTGAAATTCGGTCTTGCCGGTATGTCTGGCGGGAAGAATAAGCTTTGTAAAATATGAACATACCTTTGCTCATTACCATATAATAATGTACTCCAGCCAAACGGGAAATTATCAAGCCTTGGATTATCCAGTATACACAGTATCGTCGGCAAGAGTATAAATGCTGTTGCTAAAACACCCAATAACCCTTCTAATAAAAGAAATAAAAACTCTTTTATTCTGAATTTATATCTTCCGTAATAAGTCTTTAGTACCCAATATATAATACAAAATACAAATTGGCCTACAAAGAAATAATAGTTCATCAAACAGCTGAGTAACACCGTTATAAATACAAGCCCACGCTTCTTTTCTATTATAAACTTATCTATCGCGGCTAACAAAAACGGGAAGATTATTATTGCCTCGTGAAAATGATTGAAAAATACATTATACACAGAAAATCCTGAAAATGCGTATAATAATCCGCCTAAAACCGCATAGTTCTGGTTTATCACATATCTTTTTAAATATGTATATGCTCCTAAAGAGGCAAATGAGAATTTTAAAATAAGCAGTGGTCCCATAAGATGCGGTACCATATCACTGCTAAACGGCAAAGTCAGCCAGAAAAATGGACTTCCTAACAGATAAAACGAATACGATGCTATTGTGTTTGCTCCTAAATCGGTTGTGAAACTCCACATAAAGTTTCCTTCTCTTATCGCATCGTGAACCATCTGATAAAACGGTACCTGTTGTACATTAAAATCTCCATAGTATAGAAAATATCCATTTTCCATTATCATAAACGGTAAAAATACTAAACACGCTGCTGCAAATGCAACAAAAAATGACAATAGATAATAGTTTTTCTTTTTTCCGCCTATGAAATCATAAATTTTAAGACCCCTACTCATTACTAAACACCTCTTTAACAATTCTCTTTACATCTTTTGCAAGATATAACGAACCACATATTATTACGACAATATCTCTGTTGTTTTCTTCTTTTACATATTTAACAGCGTCATATAAATCTTTTAACGCTAATGTATTCTTATTGTATTTATTTATCTTTTTACAAAGTATCTCACTTTCTAATTTTCTCTGACTGTCAGGCTCTACTGTAATGATTTTATAAAACGATTTTGCTATTACACTTATCATTTTTTCATAATCCTTATCTTTTAATATCCCCATTACAGCATATACTTTTTTTTCTGATAAATTTTTGTCTATAAATACCTTTAATTTTTTCATCGCATCTTCATTATGCGCACCATCAAGAAATATAAGCGGTTCATCATTTAATATTTCAAGTCTTGCCGGCAGTACAGTCTTTTCTATTCCTCTTTTTATTTTATCATCATCAAGCTTTATTTTTTCTTTTAATACCTTGAGTGCTTCTAATACAGTGACGGTATTTTCAATTTGATATTCACCACAAAGCGGCAGTTTATAGCTTATATTTTTATATTCCATAACCGCCTTGTAATTTTCCTTACTATATTTTATCTGTGTAGTTTCAGGTATTATCAATTCTGCATTTTTTATTTTTGCCTGTTGTTTGATAACCGACTTTACTTCATCCTGTTGCTCAGGATATAATACGACCTTTGAACTTTCTTTTATTATCCCTGCTTTTTCATAAGCTATTTTAGAAAGTGTATCTCCTAATATAGCCATATGATCATAAGATATAGACGAAATTACGCTTACTAAACTGTTTTTTATCACATTCGTAGCATCAAATCGGCCGCCTAAACCTACTTCTAATACCACTATATCACATTTTTTTCTGTAAAACCATTCAAATGCTATCGCTGTAATAAACTCAAATTCTGTTATTATTACATCTTCTTTATTTAAGGCCTCTATCTTCGGATATATAAAGTCTACTATTTCTACAAGTTCTTCTTCTGTTATCATCCGGTTGTCTATTTTAAAGCGTTCTCTGAAATCTATTACAAACGGAGATGTAAAAAGACCTGTTCTGTAACCGTTTTCTGTTAATGCAAAGGCTATCATCGAGCATATAGAGCCCTTGCCGTTTGTTCCGGCTGTATGTATAAACTTTAATTTATCTTGCGGATTATCCATCAAACTAAGAAGCTTTTTTATTCTCTCAAGCCCCGGCCTTATTCCAAATTTAAGACATACATTTATTTTTTTTTGCGCTTCATCAAAAGTCATATTTTCACCCTGTATCTTCTGTTTCTGATTATAACTAAACACCTTAATTATATCATTTTTTTTTACTAAAGTAAATAAATCATATGTAAATTAGAAAACCTTCCTCTTATGTTATTTTTAATTGTTTATTAACAAATTTATTGTCAAATAATATTATAATTATTTCGACATTTTTCTAATTTTTTCGAGGTGGTTTTATGAAGTCAAAAAAAAAGAAATCTAACACTCATATAATACCTTTGATTATACTCCTATCCGGAATACTTGTTATTTTACTATCTGTAATTTTTAGCTCCTATTTTAAATCTCTTATAACCAATACTTTTAACTCTATTACTGATAAAAACTGGGTTTACAAAGGTAATGACATATATTACTGTAAAGATGATGTTATGGCTACGGGCTGGCAAAAAATTAACAATCGTTTTTATTTTTTTAATCCTGACGGTACTTTGGAAAAACAGATGAAGATGATTGATGTTTCTGAACATCAAGGCTATGTTGACTGGAATGCTGTTAAACAGGAGGGTATACAAATCGCTATGCTTCGCTGCAGTTACGGCTGGAAAGATTTTCCGGCTCAAGTTGACAAGACCTTTGAACAAAATTATAAAAATGCTAAAGCTGCCGGCCTCAAAATAGGCGTTTATCATTATTCTTACGCAACAAATAGGGAAGAGGCTGTCTTGGAAGCAAATTATGTAAAAAAAGCTCTGAAAGGTAAGGAGATTGACTTTGAGGTGGCTTATGATATTGAAGATGATGATATCCACGAGGGTATGACTTCTAAACAATTTAACGAACTTGTTTATGCCTTTTGTAATGAGATTGAAAACGCCGGCTATATTCCTATGCTCTATTCTAATAGCAATCTTATAAATAAACTGTACGACGATAATGGCGAGTTTGACCTCTGGATTGCTGATTATAACGGAAACTGTAATTATAATAATGACTTTCTTGTCTGGCAATATACCGATACAGGTCTTATTTCAGGTATTGACGGCTTTACTGATTTTAATATCAGATATTTTAAACCTTAGCACATAAAAAACCGAGCTGATTTAATTATCAGCCCGGTTATTATTTTTATAAAACTTTATACTATTTTATTGTTATGTTGCTTACCTGTGTTGCAGCCTGGTCTAATGTTACGAACATTCCTGTTATTTTTACAATGCTCTTTTCTGCTGCTGTTTGGTCTGCAAGTAATATAAACTGTGTATCTGTTGGGTCTAAACGAACATAATTTGTTCCGTTTGCCTCATATGATGTAACAGTTAAATCTCCGCCAAAGTTACCGTTTAACTTCTCGCCCCATTCAGCTGCTGTACTTGTGTTTGATGAGCAAGTGATTGTGATACTTCCGCTTGATATACTGTCGTTTTTGAGTGTTGCTGTTTTGTTGTCTGAAGCTGATACATACCAGCCGTCAACAAGTTTCATTGAGCAGCCGCTAAGGTCAAGTTCTGTCAAGTTCTTTTGGTTTGCAAGCTTTGATGCTGCTTCGTCACTTGCTGTTTTAGCCTCTGCTGTTTGCTTTTCTGCTACATTAAACTCTATTAAAGTATCTTCAACATCTGTTGTGTATCCGCCAAAGTTTACTTTTACCGGGCTGTAGCTTTCTAATTTCCAGCCGTATATCAAATCTATTGACTCGCCTGGTTTTAGTTTAGTCTTGCCTTTTTCAACATTTAATATCTTATTTCCGCTCTCATCTTCTACCTGAGCTAATGATAAGATTTCATCATCTTGTTTTGCTATGATGTTTGCTGTTGAATTAAATGCCCATTCATCTTTTCCTGTGTTTTTAGCTGTGAAGTATACCATTAAGTTATCACATTTATCATCACTGTCAAAGATAACTTCTTCTTTTGTTATTTGTACTGTATAATTTTCGCCTAATTTAAAAGCTTCTCTTTCATACTTAGGTGCATTATTACATCCTGCGAACAATGAACATGCCATTACAAATGATAAGCATATAGCTAATAATTTTTTCGTTTTCATAACATAAATCTCCTTTAAAGTATTATAAATAACCAAGGGGGTTTACCTTTACGAAATTTTCAATTATCTCAAAATGTAAGTGTGGTCCTGTTGAATTTCCGGTGTTGCCTATTGCTGCAATAGGTTCACCCTGAGCAACCTGCTCGCCTACAGATACAAATACCTGACTTGCGTGTCCGTAGAGTGTTTGATATCCATTTCCATGGTCGATTATTACATGTATTCCATATCCGTTATTTGTATTACTTGCACAAGTTACTACTCCGCCATCTGAAGCAACTATAGTAGAACCATAAGAACCGTTTGCGATGTCTATTCCCTGATGAACAGTTCCCCATCTCGGACCAAAGCCGCTTGTTATATTTGATATAGCCGGAACCGGCCATATAAAGTTATTTGTAGGCACTCCTGCTTCTTTTGTTCCGACCTCTACAACTTCATTTACTACTTCTTTTTTTACTGTCTCTGAAATTTTTTCTCTTACTACTTCTGTATCATTAACAAACTCTACCTTATCAATATGATTGATTATTCCGTTTTCACCTTTTACAATATAATTTTCTTCGCCAACATACATATCATCATTTGGCTGTTGTGTTACACTGTAGGGTACTTCGACATCATAATCCTGTGTACTTACAGATTTTATATTGATAACTGACTCTTTTAGTTTGATTTTTAATACAGTGCCCGGTTTTACTTCTTCCGGTGCAGTTAATGAATTAAGAGCTAATATTTCCTCACCCGGAACATTAAAAATTTGGCTTACAGAATCCAAAGTGTCTTTTGTTTTCACTTTGTATGAAACAACATCATCCTGTTGGGCTAAAATCAAGGATTTAAAATCTTTATAGTCTATGATATCTTCCTTGTTATACTTTCCGCTGACATAGAATATTTTTTCCTGAATCAGTGAACTTTCTGCACGAAGATTATTTTTCTTTAAGATAACCATACCGTTGAGCAAAAAGTCGAGCTGATCTGCATTTTCAACCGCAGCAAAAAACTCATCGTCTATATAAACGCCAAAAGCTTCCACTCCGCTGTGGTCAAAGTCGTCTTTTACTATCTCGTATACTATATCTTCATCAACCTGATATGTTATTTCACTTTGATAAATTTCATCATTTTCTCTGCTGCTCACCAAAGCATTTATTCCGTTTGAAAAAACAGCACAAACAGTTATACAAAGAACCATAAATACTGACAGAGATGTTATCAAAAATTTCTTTTTGTTCTTTTCGATATTTTCTAAAACTTCACCCTTTAAGAGCTTTGTTTTTTCGACTAATTTTTCTTTTGTAATTTTTTTCATAAGGTTATTAAACATATAAATAACAACAACTCCTTTAAATCCAAAAACATAATCTCAAAATTCAAATATGAACAACCATATTGTAAAGATTAAAATTTGTTAAATAAGATTACAAAAGCGTAACTAATCTATATTATAACCCTTTTTTTTAAAATTACAAGTCTTTTTTGCTAATTTTTTCAGTTTTTTTTAGCTATTTTTAAAATTTTGGTCGGTTTTTATCTAATTTTATTGTTTACCACAAGTAAATACATAATATTGGTCTCCGTTTGAATAGATGAAGTCTAATGTATCAACTCCGTCTACTATATCCCAATATATGCTTGGTCCTTCTACTTCTGATCCTGCATCTGCACCATCAACTGTTAAGTAACCGCTGTTGCTGAATACTGTCCAAGTACCTTTAGCAACTTCCTGTCCGCTTAATGTTACTACCATTTTATGGTCTGATGTTATATTTGCTGTGAATGCATCTGCAGCTATTTCTGAGGAGATATCCTCGCCTAATGCATCTTTTACTGCTGTTGATTTCCATTGTCCCAATGATTTTTTATCTGCTTCTGTGAAGTAATTTTCAGGTTTTTCAGCATCTGTTCCTTCTTTTGCAAATGTAACTTTCAAGCCTGTTTCGAACATATTCTCGAAAATTAAAGTATTTTCGCCTACTGTTCCAATCATTTCAGCTTCTTCGCCTTCTGCTGATGCTATAATTTTCACAGTATTTTCTGATTCTGTCCAGGTTCCCGGAATAACTTCGCTGTCTATAGAAACAGTAGCTTGTGAATTTGCTTTGAGTTCTATTGAAAATCCTGCTATATCATCTCCGGTCAATACAATTCCTTCCATTTCACCGGCAACAGAATTATACTTTCCGATAAGAGGACTATCATTATTTCCACCACTGTTTGAACATCCTACCATTAAACCGAACAATAACACTAAACTGAGTATCAATGAAAAATTCTTAACATTCTTTTTCATTTATAACCCCTCCTTAAAAAAATATTTTATTATATATTTAAAAAAATATATACAAAGTTAAAAGGCCTTACATAACAGTATCTCTTACATCATCAACTTGATTAGTATTTGAATTTTGTTTTACGAATGTGATATTAAGACCTGTACCTAATATATCGCTTATAAGCAAATCTTCGCCTATTTTCTCGGCTTCCATTTCTTTTAGCGTATCACCTTCTGCTGCGACCTTGATTTTTACAACATCGCCCTCAACGCTCCAATTTCCGCTGACTGCCTTTGGCATACCTTCCATATAGAAAGAAACTTCTGCGTTTTCTTTAAGCTCCAAAGAAAATTCCAAATCTGCTGTATCTCCTTGCATAGACTTTGATGCATATCTTCCGCACAAGCTTTTATCTATATTATTTGCTTTATTATTTCCTGAACATCCGACAATAAAACTTGATAACATCAGGACACAGAACATAAAACCGAAAACTTTTCTTAATTTCATTTTATTATCTCCTCTTAAAAATAAACTATTTATTGTTAATTTATTGTTAACCTAATAATAATCTACCATTTTTTTTAAATAAAGTCAATTTTTAATTTTGTTTTCTGCACAACAATCGCCTCAAATAGCAAACTTTTTTATTATTTTATTACAATTAGTTACAATTTATTTTTATTTATATATTGATATTTTAATAATTTATTAGTAAAATTATTATATATATCTTTTTCTTTTTTGGGAGTTTTGTTATGAATAATTTTAAATATAAAAATATATCTTGTCCTGTTTGCAGCCAAAACTTCAAAGAAACAGATGATATTGTTGTCTGTCCTGATTGTGCTGCTGCTTATCATAGAGATTGTTATAAAAAAGTCGGCAAATGTCTTTTTGAAGATAAACATTCAGATGGTTTTGAAATGTATAAACTCTGTCCTTTCTGCAACAGTGTCATAAATAACGATTCTTTGTTTTGCCCTGAATGTAAAAAATCTTTACTAAATGCCGATATTGAAAATGATTTTCCTCACAACTCAGATAATGACACTGATAATTCAGATTTTGAAAATCAAGATGAGAATTTTCAAAGTGAGAAAAATTCAAGAAATAATCCCTTCTTTTATAAAATAAATTTATCTTCCGGTGGTTTAAATTCTGTCTTAGACGAAAGCTTCACCTTCAAGAATTTTTCAGACGATATACCTGAAGATGATTTGAATAAGTTCATTGCCTTTAATATCCCTTATTATGCCTTTAATTTCAAAAATCTAAAAAATACCGGCAGTTCAAGATTTAATTTTGCTTCTTTTCTTTTTTCCGGTGTCTGGTTCCTTTACAGAAAACAATATCTTATAGGCTCAATCATCACTCTTATTATGCTTGCTATGACTGTTGGTTCTATTTATTTCCAATCCCTGAGCGCTAAAATTATTTTAGATATCCTGACACAAACCGGGCTGGATATTTCCACTCTGACTTCCTCTATGGACAATATGCTTCTTTTCTATAACAGCTTTCAAAATATACCTTTCCCGGATAAGTTTATTATTTTTATTCCCAATATCCTCTTTATCCTTAGACTTGCTATTATGGTCTTCTCCGGGCTTAAAGCTAACAAAATTTACTACAAAAGCTGTATGTCGTTTTTTAATGAGCTGAATCTTAAAAATTCTCAAATCAGTATCATTCAAAAAGATAACCTCATATCAAAAAAAGGCGGTATCAACAGAGCTATTGCCCTTTCCATTTTGGTTTCATTCTTCATTATCAACAACTTTTTACCTAATGTTTTCCTCAACCTTTAATTCTATTTTTTAAGTTAGGAGTTTTATTTATGTCTAAAATAACAAAAGCTATTATTCCTGCTGCCGGACTCGGTACAAGAGTTTTACCTGCCACAAAATCTATGCCCAAAGAAATGCTTCCTATTGTGGACAAGCCCGCTATCCAATATATTGTCGAAGAAGCTGCTGCTTCCGGTATAACCGATATATTAGTAGTAACAAACAGGGGCAAAGGTCTTATTGAAGACCATTTTGACAGGGCTTTCGAGATGGAATCAAATCTTCTCAAAGCCGAAAAAGAATCTGCTTACCATAATATCGTCGATATAAGTAAGCTTGCCAATATTTATTTTGTAAGACAAAAGGAAACCAAAGGTCTTGGCCACGCTGTAAATTGCGGCCGTTCTTTCTTCAAAGGCGAGGCTTTTGCTGTCCTCTACGGCGATGATGTCGTTATAGGTGATACTCCTGCTACCAAAGAACTCATAGACGCTTATTATAAGTATTCTCAGGGCGTTTTAGGCGTTAAAAAAGTCCCTGCTGACCAAATTTCCAAGTACAGCTCTTTGAAACTTGAGAAAATCCAAAATGAAAGAAATATCTTCAGATGTACTGATATGATTGAAAAACCTCTCCAGGACGAAATCCTCTCCCTCTATTCTATTATGGGCCGCTGCATTTTAACCCCGGAAATATTTGATATCCTTGACTCTACTTCTACCGGCGCAGGCGGCGAAATTCAACTTACTGACGCTATGAGAGTCTTAGCTAAAACTCAGGGTATGGTCGCTGTTGAATATAGCGGTACAAGATATGATATGGGTAATAAATTAGGTATTATGCAGGCTCAGGTCGAAACTGCTCTTAACCATAGCCAAATAGGCGACGATTTTAGAGAATATCTTAAATCTGTTTGCAAAAATCTAAAATAAATTTAATTTACTTGTATTTTACCCTTTTAAATATCTCTTTTTTATGCTATCATTTAATTGTAATTCTTAAAATTGTTTCTAAAAGGAGGATTTTTTTATGACTGTTATATTTGCTGCAAGAAAAGTAACTTTAAAAGATAACTTTAAGGAGCGTACCGAGAAAAAGTTAAATAAATTCAGCAGAATCTTTTCTGACGAAGCCAGAGCTAAAGTTACTGTCACCGTTTATAAAAATAATCAAACCGTTGAAGTCACTATCATTGATAAAGGTATGATCTATCGCTCAGAAGCTTCTTGTGCTCAAATGAATGATGCTTTAGATAAAGTCCTTGATAACCTCGGCAGACAAATCAGAAAACATAAAACTAAACTTGCTAAAAAATTAAAAACTGCTCACTTAGCTGAATTGTTTATCGAACAGGAAAAATTTAATGACCTTCGTGACGAAATTAACGAAAATGAAGATTATGACCTTGTCAGAGTTAAACACTTCACTCTCCATCCTATGTCCGTTCAGGAAGCTATTCTCCAAATGAATATGCTCGAACATAAATTCTTTATCTTCAAAAATTTAGAAACAAATGAAATAAACGTTATCTATTCAAGAAAAGACGGTACTTACGGCCTTATTGACCCACAATAATAAAAAAATAATCTTTTCTTATTACTAAGGAGTTTTACTTAATGAAATTGAATTTTGTATGTCCTTGTCTAATGGGTGTTGAAAAACTCGTTTCTCAAGAACTTTCTGATATGGGCGCTGAAAATGTTAAAGCTGAAAATGGTCGGGTCCTCTTTTCCGGCGATTTCTCTACTATGGCAAGAGCTAATATTCGTGTCAGATATGGCGAAAGAATACTTATTCTGCTCTCAAGATTTAAAGCCAAAACTTTTGATGAGCTTTTTGAAGGTGTTAAAGCTATAAATTGGCACGACTTTATCGGCCTTAAAGATTGCTTCCCCGTCAAGGGAAGAACTATCAATTCAAAACTCTTCAGCATTCCTGATTGTCAGTCTATCATCAAAAAGGCTATAGTCGAAAAACTCAAAACCAAATACAGAACATCTTGGTTTGAAGAAACCGGCTCCACTTATCAAATACAATTCCTTATCCTTAAAGATGAAGTCAGTATTATGATAGATACTACCGGCGAACCTCTTTATAAAAGAGGCTATAAGCGAAATGTGACTAAGGCTCCTATCAGAGAAACTCTTGCCGCTGCTATGGTCAAGCTTGCTCATATACGCTATAATTCCTTGCTCATCGACCCTTTCTGCGGCTCCGGTACAATACTTATAGAAGCTTGTCTTTATGAACTTAATGTTGCACCAGGACTCAGAAGAAGTTTTGCCTGCGAAGATTGGAAGATTATACCTAAAGATGTCTTCTCTAAAGAACGAACTAAGGCTGTCAATGAAATAAGACGCGATTCTGAATTTACTGCTATAGGTTATGACTGTGACCCGAAAGTTATCGAAATTGCTAAGGAAAATGCTAAAATAGCCGGCGTAGCTTCAAAAATTAAGTTTGAAACCCGTGATGTCAGAGATTTCTCTTTGAATACAGACCATAGACCCATATCCATTATTTGTAATCCTCCTTATGGCGAAAGAATGCTTGATATTGAAAAAGCCCGTGATATCTACAGGATTATCAGCAAGAAATTTCCCATTAGTAACGGAATTAACTACTACATAATTACTCCGGATTCAAATTTTGAAGAAATTTTCGGACGAGTTGCCGATAAAAAAAGAAAACTTTATAATGGTATGATTAAATGCTATTATCATATGTATTTTAAAAATAATAAATAATAAAAACCAAAAAAATCCCATTGCTTCAGGCAACGGGATTTTGATTTTTTTAGAATTCTAAAAGACAAACAAAACTCTATTATTCAGCTTTTTCTTCAGCTTCTGTTTCCTCTGCTTCTTCAACTACTTCGCACTCAAATACAGGTTTCTCTATTTTGCTTCCGCATTTTTTGCAGTAGTTTGCGTCTTTATCGTTGAAAAACTCACAATCTGAGCATTTAATTTTCTCTTGTAAATCTGCGATTTTTGCCTCTGAACAGTCAATTTCGCTGTTCACTGCTGTAATTTTCTCAATTAAAGCTAATATTTCTTCATCATTTTCGCAGCCGTTAACTTTGTAAGCATAAACCAATTTACCTAATTTTTTATACTTATCTTCGAGCTTTCTTTTTTTGTCTGAAATATCAATTTTTAATTTTGAATAATCAGCAACTCCACCGGCAAATTTTCCAACATTTTCAGCAGCTGATTTAGCTCCTGACCAAACATTATCTAAAAAACTACCCATAATAAAAATACCTCCTAAAGTATTTAGTTTCTACATTGTATCACAATTTTAATAAATTGTACATACATTTTCTTGAAAATCTTTATTTTTGTTTAATTTGTTTCAAATTTTGTATATTTTGACAAAACTATATCCATCTTCCGTTTATATCCACATAATAGCCATCTGGGGTTACAGTGTTTTCATACATAACTCCATTTGAGTCAAAGTAATACCAGGCATCAACAAAAACCCAGCCTGTTTTCATCACGCCACTTTGGTCGAAATAGAACCATTTTCCATTCCAGCCTGCAATATCATTTTGCCAGCCGATTTTCATTGTTCCGTTCTCGTTAAAGTAAAACCATTGGCCTTCCCAGCCGGAAATAGTATTCTGCCAGCCGGTTTTCATTCTTCCTAACTCGTCAAAGTAGAACCATTGGCCTTCCCAGCCTGCAATATCATTTTGCCAGCCTGTCAGATATCTGCCGTTTTTATAATATATCCATTCTCCGTTTGAAACTTGCATCCAACCGTTTAAATTTTCAGAATTTTGCTTTACTTCTACTTCAAATGTAACTTTTTTGTCTAAATATGACACTTCTATTGTTTTTATTCCTGCTGTTTTGCTGTCAAAACCTGATACAGTATATTTATTTATTTTTTCCAAGCTTCCGTCTGTAGCTTTTAAACACACTATCATTCCTGTTAAATCAAGTTCTTCACCCACCTGATAAATAATCTTATCAGGTCTGTTCACTAACTTTAGTTCTTTTAAATTATTTTCAACAAGGAGTTTTAAATCAAAATATCCGCCGGATACAGATTTATCTTCAAGACCAATGCCGTCTTTAAGTGTTGACAAAAGCAGATATTCTTTTATTTGAAGCGGTGTTAAATTTTTATTAAGCTGTTTTAATAAAGCTACTGTTCCGCTTACAACAGGAGTTGCCATTGAAGTTCCGGTCATATATCCATAACTGCCGTCTTTATATGTAGAATATATTGCTGTACCGGGTGCTGTTATATCTACAGTTTTTTTACCGTAGCTTGAATTTTCATACAGAGTACAATCGTAATCTCTGTTTCCTACAGAAACCACATAATCACTATTTAAGCAAGAAGGATATTCAGGTGTTATATCATTATTATTTGCCTGGTTACCTGCTGCACATATAGAAAGCATACCTTTTTGTCCGGCAGTTTCCACTATTTCTTCTAATATTTCAGAATATGTTTTTACATCGCCCCAGGAATTATTTATTACAACTATATTAGCACCCATATCTTTAGCTTTTATTACATATTCATAACAGGATATTGCATCTGAAACAGCGCCTCGTCCATCATCCTGTAAAAATTTAAGCGCCATTATACTTACATTTTGTGCAACACCTGATATACCTATACCGTTATTTCCAACTGCGCCAAGTATTCCGGCACAATGTGTTCCGTGACCGTTATCATCCATAGGATAACTGTCGTTATTGGCAAAATCATATCCGTGCTCACCTTCAAGACCTTGCTCTTTATATGGGTTATGCCACATATTATCTTTTAAATCTTCGTGAGTATAATCAACTCCGGTATCTATTATGGCTACTATAGATTCTTTTTCACCTTTTATATTATTATCCCAAAAAGATTCTATATTTATAACTTTATGACTCTCTTTATCACCTGCTAAGTGCCATTGTAAACTTAAATCAGGGTCATTTGTCAGTGGGGAACTTACTTTGCATATAGAATTTGGTTCGGCAATTTCTATATCGTCTCTTGAACTCAGATTCTTTATAAGCTCGTCAGTAGAAAGGCTGTCAGATTTAACAAGAGCATAATTATTAACACAAGGCTCATCTGAAAGAAGTTTAGCTTCTTGTGTTTTAGTGTCTATGCTCCAGCTTTCTACAATCTGATAATCTCCGCTGTTTTGTAAATCTGAAAGAATTTTGGCATTGTCACCGGAAATTTCTTTGTTTGAAAACTTTACTAAAGCCTCGCCATCGATATATTCTCCTTGATATTTGGTTTTTTCTTCAGATAAATTATTGTTGTCTATAGCTAAAATGACATTTGAAGATGAAGAAAAAATAAACATGAAACATAGAAAAATAATCAGAGCTTTAGTTTTAAATTTTTTCATAACTACAACTACTCCTCCGTAATAAATTGATACATTTTAATTCTAACAAATTAAATATTATAAGTCTATATCAAAAAAGTTTTTTTTTAAACATTTTGTAGTTTTTTTATTGATAATAAAGCACAAGGTACTTTTTTATGTACTTAAATGTTTAAAAAAAGTTTAAAAAAATTGAATTTATTTTTTATTTATGTTATACTTTTAAAGAAACTTATTTTATTATTAAATTTTTAGGGAGTTTTTAAAAATATGGATTCTTTTAATGAAGCTTGGGATATTATATGCAGTTACTGTAAAACTAAAATTACTGAAGTTGCTTATAAAACTTGGATAAGCAGGATAAAACCTATAGAAATAGATTTCGATTCCGGTAACGCTATTCTTATGGTTCCCAATACCTTTCATAAAAATACAATTATTAAATGCTACAGCAATCTTTTAAACGAGGCCTTTGAACAGGTCTTCGGCTCGGAAATAAAAGTTGTTATAACTACGGAAAATGAACAAAATAATTCATCAGGTTATATCAGTAATCCTGAAAAACAAATAAAAAATAAAAATATTTCAGAAAATTTTATAAGCGATATAAATTCTGAATATGAATTTACTTTCAGCACCTTTATAGTCGGCTCTTCTAATAAATTCGCTCACGCTGCCTGTATCGCTGTTTCTGCTAATCCTGCCGGTTCTTATAACCCTCTTTTTATTTATGGTAACTCCGGTCTTGGAAAAACTCATCTTCTCTATGCTATCTGTAACGAAGTTAAAAGAAATTCAAAAGATACTAATATCGTTTACATAAAAGGTGATGACTTCACTAACGAACTCATTAGCGCAATCCGTTCAGGAAATACTACAGACTTTCATAATAAATATAGAAATGCTGATATTCTCCTTGTCGATGATATCCAGTTTATCGCCGGTAAAGATTCTACTCAGGAAGAATTTTTCCATACCTTTAATACTCTTTATGAATCAAAAAAACAAATTGTCTTAACTTCTGACCGACCACCTAAAGAAATTAAAACCTTGGAAGACAGACTCAGAACCCGATTCGAATGGGGCCTTATTGCTGATGTCCAGCCGCCTGACTATGAAACACGAATCGCTATTATAAAAAGAAAAGCCGAAGTCCTTAATTTTGAAATTTCTGATAATATCTGCAAAATTATTGCTAATAAATTAAAGACAAATATAAGACAGCTTGAGGGCCTTGTCAAAAAACTAAACGCCCATTATATGCTTACAAATGAAAAACTTACTATGAATGATGTGGAATCCGCTATAGAAGAAATTTTAAGCGATGATAAACCCGCTTATGTAACAGTCGAGAAAATTATAGAAGAAGTCGCTCGTACTTATAATGTCAATCCCCAGGATGTTAAATCTGCTAAAAGAGCTTCTGCTATATCTAAGGCCAGAAAAATCTCTATGTACCTTGCTCGTGAAATGACTAACCTCTCTTTGAATTCTATCGGCGATGAATTCGGCGGCCGTGACCACTCTACTGTTGTTTACTCTATACAGCAAATAGAAAAAGAGCTCAAAAAAGACCTAAGACTTAAAGAAACTGTCGATGATATTTTTAAAAATATAAAAAATATTTAGCTTTCCTACGCTTTTATAGCTTATATTTTTTTGCCGCTTTTATCAACAAATTCCTCAACACTTAACATCTTTTTTGAACACTAATGTTAAAAAGTGCACCTGCTGTTAAGTTTTCAAGATCTGATACTTATTTTTTAACACCTTCCTGTTTAACGCTTTTTCCGCTTGTTATCACAGTTTGTCCACCTTTTTAACTTTTTAACACCCCCTACTACTATTACTAAAATTATTATTATATTATTTTATTCTATTTTATTATTACGGAGGATTAAAAATGAAATTCATATGTAATAAAAAAGATTTGATATCTTCTGTTTCAAGCGCTCAACGCGCTGTTGCTGTCAGATCAGTTAACCCTTCCTTAGAAGGTATGTTCCTTAAAACTTCAGACGGTAAAGTCGAAATATATGGCTATGATATGGAAATGGGTGTCAAAACTTTTGTCAATGCTGATATAATAAATGAAGGCTCTATTATCTTAAACGCAAGAGTCTTTTCCGATATTGTCAGAAATCTTCCCGATAATGAGGTAACTGTAGATGTTGATGAGAATTTTATGACAACTATAAAAAGCGGTATGTCTTTGTTCTCTATTATGGGCCTTGACCCTGTTGAATATCCTTCTCTGCCTTACCTTAAAGATGCCGATACCATATCTGTGGAACAATCAATACTTAAAAATATGATAAAACAAACAATATTCGCTGTGTCTACAAATGAATCTAAACCTGTTTATACAGGCTGTATGTTTGAGCTGCTTGAGGATAAGTTTAAACTCGTTTCTGTTGACGGCTGCAGAATGGCTATAAGAGAAGAAAAAATTGTGTTCGATAAATTTAAAAAGAATAAGTTTATCGTTCCTTCAAAAACTTTAAACGAAATCTCAAGACTTATTGATGATGATTCAAATGACATAAAAATCAGCTTTGATAAAAAATATGTAACCTTTGAAATAGGTAACTATTTTGTTATTTCAAGACTTATCGAAGGCCAATTCTTAGATTATAACGCCGCTATACCAAAAGAATTTAATACACAAGTTATAGTAAGCGTTAGTAACTTAGTCGAAAGTATTGAGAGAGTTTCTCTTTTGATAAACGATAAAGTTAAATTCCCTATAAGATGCCTTTTTGAAAATAATCAAATAAAAATATCCTGTATGACTGCTGTGGGTAAAGCTAATGACCTTGTAAATGCAGATATAAAAGGCAGTAAT
>JAUMXZ010000082.1 GCA_030528905.1 Clostridia bacterium
TAAATAAAAGGTTTTATGTATAAATAATATATTTATACATAAATTTGACAATATAGTACCATTTGTTGCTAAATGATAAAAATATTGACTTAGAGTGATTTGTAGTATATAATGAAGTATGTACAAGAATAAATTGTTATTATTCTTGTGCATTTTTTACGGAAAATCCTGTTAATCCGTAAATATAAACAGATGTATATGCATCTGTTAAAAATTTTTATTTTCTAAAGCGAGGTATATTAAATGTACAATGACAAGACCCTTATCTGTAAAGATTGTGGAGCAGAATTCGTATTTACAGCTGGAGAGCAAGAGTTCTATGCATCGAAAGGCTTTGAAAATGAACCACAGAGATGTAAAGATTGTCGTATAGCACGCAAAAATGCTGTTAGATCTAATCGTGAAATGTTCACAACAACTTGCGCTAACTGTGGAAAAGAAGCTAAAGTACCTTTCGAGCCACGTGAGGGACGCCCAGTTTATTGTAGCGAATGTTTCGGACAAAACAAATAGGAAATTTAATAAATTCTCTTTTTCCTGCTCGTTTTGTTTGAGTAGAAGATTATTAATTTTAACAATGCTCTGTTTTTGAAGTTAAAAAGCCATCAATAATATTTATATGAATCAAATTTTCAATCACTTCTTTTGCTAAAGGAAACAATAGCAGGCATTTGTGAATGGGTATGAGATTATTATACATTGTTGTTACCGTGAGACGTTTTTTAGATCTGTAAATGGACAGGGATTTATAGATAAAAAAACATTGTTTTACTTCAACCACATTATTAAGATATAGCGTATTTTCTATCAAATCACCCCAAAGTACACTCGAAATTTTGATAGTGAACTTGAATTATATTTTAGCAGTATCGCAAAATTTAATTTATAAATTTTGCCTATTGTTTTAATAAGTCGTGTGATCAGACAATATGTTCTTTAGTACCATTGTTAAAAAATTTATTTTCCTACAAGATGGACATATTTAAGTTTCCTGCTTACATATTATATATTTGCGGGTTTACTTAAATATGTTCTTTTTTTTGGAGGTCGTTTATTTGTTATCGGATTATAAAATAGAAAATTTAGGATCAAAAATTAAGATTTGCATAAATAATAATCATAAGTTTACAACGGATACGTTATTACTTGCTAATTTTTCATCACAAAAAAAAGTTAAAAATGCGCTTGAGCTTTGTTGCGGAAGCGGAGCTATATCACTTATATGGCATAGAGATAATATAGCTTGCAACATATACTCAGTGGATATTCAGCCGGATGCGTGTGAATTATTGAAAGAATCAGTAAAAATAAATAAAATAGAAAAACGTTTGGAAGTTGTGAATTGTGATTTGAAAAATATTGATAAGTATATAAAAGGTGTAAGATTTGATTGTATTGCTGTTAATCCTCCTTATACAACTATTGGCACAGGTAAAACAAATGACGATAAATCAAAACTGACAGCGCGGCACGAAAGCGAATGTACGATAGATGATATTTTAAGAGTTTCTGCTAAGCTACTTAATTTTTCGGGCAAATTTTATATCTGCTGCAGAACGCATCGACTCTGTGAAATTATGCTGACGATGAAAAAATATAAAATAGAGCCAAAGCAATTACAGTTTGTCCAACAGACAAAAAATAAAGCACCGAAATTGTTTTTGCTTCAGGGAATAATGGGTGGCAAAGAGTTCTTAAATGTAATGCCAACGTTGATAATACAAGAAGATAATGGTGAATATTCAGAAGAAATGAAAAGGATATATAAAGATTATTTTAAGGAGAATAAAAGATGTCTGCAAAATTAGTTCTTGTTGCAACACCGATAGGTAACTTAGAAGATATATCTGTAAGAGCCCTCAAGGCACTTGAAAATTGCGATTTTATCGCAGCGGAAGATACAAGAGTAACATTAAAATTATTAAAGCATTTTGATATAAACAAGCCTCTTGTAAGCTATCACGAACACAATATGGCCTTTAGGGGAGAGCAGATTTTAAACAGAATTATCAACGGAGAAAATTGTGTGCTTGTAACAGATGCCGGTATGCCTGCTATATCAGACCCCGGGGAGGAAATGGTGAAGCTATGCCACAAAAACGGAATTTCGGTATCAGTAATTCCGGGAGCCTGTGCAGCTGTGTGTGCGCTTGCGGTTTCAGGCCTTGATACATCAAGGTTTGTGTTTGAGGGCTTTTTAAGTGTTACAAAAAATAAAAGAATCGAAAGATTAAATGAGCTGAAAACTGAAAAACGAACGATGATATTTTATGAAGCACCACATAAACTTTGCAGAACTTTAAATGATTTGTATTCCTTTTTCGGAGATCGTAACATTACATTAGTCAGAGAACTTACAAAAATATATGAAGAAATTATACCTACCACATTAAAAGAGGCTGTTAATATATACTCTGAAGAGAACAAGCCCAAAGGGGAATTTGTTTTGATATTGCAGGGGAATAGTGAATCTGATAAAGAAGAATACACTATGGAGGATGCGTTTAATATAGTCAGTGATCTTATGGATAAAGGCAGTAGTTTATCAACAGCGTGTAAAGAAGCGGCAAATTTAACCGGTCTTAAAAAAAGGGAAATATATAATGGGTTTATAAACAAATAAAAACAGGGAGTATAAGGTAAATTCTTATACTCCCTATATATTATATTCTCTTAATTGACCTTCTCCTAATAAATTAGGATAGTTCCATTGTCTTAAAACTTCATAGGCTCCGATAGAAACTGAGTTAGAAAGATTCAGGCTTCTTGCATCTGATATCATAGGAATTCTGACAGTAGTGTCATAATGTTTAAAAAGCAGATCTTCAGGTAAGCCTTTAGTTTCTTTGCCGAAAAAAAGATAGCAGTTATCCTTGTATTCTATTTGAGTATAGATATGTTTGGCTTTAGTTGAGAAGAAATAAAAATTTCCGTCAGGGTTTTTATTAAAGAAGTCATTAAGGTTATCGTAATATTTTATGTCAAGTAAATGCCAGTAATCAAGGCCGGCTCTTTTAAGTTTTTTATCATCAATTTTAAAGCCCAACGGTCTTATTAAATGCAGCGAAGCTCCCGTAGCAGCACAGGTTCTGGCCACATTTCCGGTGTTTTGAGGGATTTCCGGCTCAACCATAACGATGTTAAGTTTTTTCAAATGTAAGCATCTCCTTTATTAGTGTTAATATAGAAATAAGTAATAGATAATTCGGCACTACTTTTTTGTAATGCCGAATATATTATTTTTATTAGAAAACGAATTTTAAATTGCTTCAAAAGCTTTCATTACAGCTATTTTCGCACTGTTAAAATCAATTCCTCCCTGTAAGAACACGCAGTAAGGTTCTCTTAACGGAGCATCGGCTGAAATTTCTATAGAGGAGCCCATAGTAAAGCTGCCGGAAGACATTATAATTTTACAATTATATCCGGGCATATCCCAGGGTTCGGGTGTTAAGAAAGAATCAATAGGGGAGTAGCTTTGTATAGCCTGACAAAATTTGATAAGCTTATTTTCATCACCGAGTTTTATCAGCTGAACAATATCTCCTCGTTTTTCGTTAAATTTTGGGAAGACCTCAAAGCCGGCAAGCTGCATAAGAGCAGAGGCAAACACAGAAGTTTTCAAAGCCTCGCCGACGGCTTTCGGAGCGTGAAAAGCGCCCATAAACATTTCACGATTTTGAAAAAGAGTGGCACCGTCTTCACCGCCGGTTGCAGGAGTAGTAAGTCTGTTGGCACAAAGCTGAACCAAATCTTTTTTACCTGCTATATATCCTCCGGTAGGAGTAATGCCGGCGCCGGGATTTTTTATCATAGAGCCGACAATTAAGTCCGCACCGACTGATAAAGGTTCTTTAGTCTGGACATATTCTCCATAACAATTATCTACCATAATAATTGAGTCAGGAGAAATTTCTCTTGTTATTTTACAAATTTTTTCAATATCTTCGACAAGCAAAGAACGCCTTAAAGAGTAGCCTTTAGATCTTTGTATGTAGACAAGTTTGGGGCGTCTTTTTAAGTCTTTTTTTATTCTTTCTATATCTATTTCGCCGTTATCAAGAAGATCTGTTTGCTCATATTTTATACCGAAGTCAACAATACGGCCTTGGTCTTTTTTGGTTTTATCATCAAAACCTATAACGCTTTTTATAGTATCATAAGGAGTTCCCGTTACGCACAGCATTGTATCATCAGGTCTTAATATTCCAAACAGAGCAACAGTTAAAGCGTGGGTTCCGCTGACGAAATTATGTCGTACCAGGGCAGCTTCAGCATCGAAAATTTGCTTGTAAACCTCGTCTAAAACTTCCCTGCCTCTGTCAGAATAGCCATATCCTGTTGTAGAAGAAAAATGAGATTCGCTGACCTTGCAGTCTAAGAATGATTTCAGGGTGCGTTCCTGATTTAAACGGGAAATTTCTTCTATTTGATCAAACTGTTCTTTGCAAAGGCACAAGGCCTCTTTACAAAGAGCCTTTGTAGTATTTTTAAAATTAAAATAAGAGTTCATAAAAGTTTCAACCTACTTATATTTAAAAGTTACAGTCAACAAGTTTTGATAAAAGTTTATAATGATTATTTATATCATTAAAATTTGCTGACATTAGAATTGATTGTTTATATTTTATTGGAGTTG
>JAUMXZ010000022.1 GCA_030528905.1 Clostridia bacterium
GCTTCTTCAACCTTTACTTCTTCAACCACTGCTTCTTTGACATTTTCTTCTGCGACTGTTGGTTGTTCTTCTAAAACCTCTTTGCCGCCCTCTATAAGAGATGTTCCTGTCATTTCCTGTGGTTTTGGAAGACCTAAAATCTCTAAAATTGTCGGAGCTATATCACACAGTTTGCCGTCGCCTTTAAGCTTGCAATCGTAATTTACCACACAGAACGGTACACGATTTGTTGTATGAGCTGTAAAAGGCTTGTCCCCGATGTCCTTCATAAGCTCTGCATTACCGTGATCAGCAGTTATAATCAAAACAGCTTTGCGCTCCTTCATAAGCGTATATATCTCGCCTACGCAGGTATCAACTGCTTCAACCGCTTTTACTGCTGCTTCAAATATTCCGGTATGACCTACCATATCACAGTTTGCAAAATTAAGAACGATAACATCATAATCTTTATTGTTTATTCTGTCTATGACCTTATCTTTTACCTTATATGCGCTCATCTCCGGTTTTAAGTCATAAGTTGCTACATCTGCCGGAGAATCTATTAAATCTCTATCCTCGCCGTCAAAAACAGTTTCCTCGCCGCCGTTAAAGAAGAATGTTACGTGGGCATATTTTTCTGTTTCTGCTATTCTTAGCTGTGTTTTGCCTTTCTTCGACAGATATTCACCCAATGTGTTTGTCAATACCTCCGGTTTAAATGCAACGCTTACATTTGGTAATGTTGCATCATATTGTGTCATACACACAAACTTAACCGGGAAATATCCATTTTCACGCTCAAAGCCGACAAAATCAGGATCTACTAATGATCTTGTTATCTCTCTTGCTCTGTCAGGTCTGAAATTGAAGAATATTACGCTGTCGTTTTCTTTGATTTGGGCATCCTTTACGCATACTACCGGCTCGACAAACTCATCTGTCTTGCCGTTATCATATGAATTTTTAACCGCAAGTTCAGGATCTCTGCAAAAAGTGCCTCTGCCTAAGACCATAGCATCATATGCTCTTTTGACTCTGTCAAAGCGGTTATCTCTGTCCATTGCATAATATCTGCCCATAACCGTAGCTATTTTGGCCTTTGCTCTTATCTTTGTTGCACAGCTTCTCACAAAACCTGCGCCTGAAGTCGGAGATACATCACGGCCGTCAAGAAATGCGTGAATATAAATATCCTTTACTCCTTTTCGGTTTGCAAGTTCAACCAGTGCATACAGATGTTCTATATGACTGTGAACGCCTCCGTTTGATAAAAGTCCCATTATATGAAGTGCTGTACCATTGTTTACTGCGTTATCTATTGCAGCATTTAACTCGCTGTTTTCAAAGAAGTCGCCCTCTTCTATTGACTTGCTTATCTTTGCTAAATCCTGGTACACTACTCTTCCGGCACCAATATTTGTATGTCCTACTTCTGAATTTCCCATTTGTCCGTCCGGCAAGCCCACATCATAACCTGATGCGCCTATGCTGGTTATCGGATTCTCTGAAAATATTTTATCTAAATTTGGAGTCTTTGCATAATAGATTGCACTCTTTTCGTTATCCCTTGTCAATCCATAGCCGTCAAGTATCATCAGCATCAATGGCTTTTGCATACTATCTGCCCCTTTCTGTTTGTTTTTTTCTAAAATTTATTACTTGCTATATTTACAAGTGCTGCAAAACTTTTCGGGTCTAATGCTGCGCCGCCGATGAGTCCGCCGTCTACATCCGGCATTGATAACAACTCGTCTGCGTTTTTAGCGTTCATTGATCCGCCGTAGAGTATTGCTATATGATTTGATATATCCTCATCATATAATTCTTTTATGGTTTCTCTTATCATCTTGCAAACTTCCTGAGCCTGATTTGATGTTGCTGTTTTTCCTGTTCCGATTGCCCATACCGGCTCATAAGCGATTATTATTTGCTTCATAAACTCTCTTGGTACGTTTAAAAGGCCTTCTTTTAATTGTATTCTTACTATTTCTTCTGTGATTCCGTGCTCACGGCCTTGAAGCTGTTCGCCAACGCAGAGTATGATTTTTAAATTGTTGTGTAATGCTGTATGCACGCGTTGTCCTACACTGACGTCGGTCTCGCCAAAATAGAGTCTTCTTTCGCTGTGTCCTAATATTACATATTCAACATTTATATCATTTAATGTCTTTGCTGAAATTTCTCCTGTAAATGCGCCATTTTCTTCCCAGTGACAGTTCTCTGCTCCGATTTTGATGTTTGAACCTTCAGCTTGTCTTAAAGCTGCATCAATATTTATATATGGTGCGCATATTACTACTTCGCAATTTGCTCCTTCAACCTTTGGTTTGATTGCTTCTATAAATTGCTTTGTTTCCTCCGGATTTTTATTCATTTTCCAGTTTCCGGCTATTATTGGTCTTCTTAAACTTCTGTTCATTATATCTGTACTCCTATTTTTCTATTTTATTTATCGTTAAGTGCTGTGATTCCCGGTAATGCTAAGCCCTCTAAGAATTCCAAAGATGCTCCGCCGCCTGTTGAGATATGTGTCATTTGATCTGCATATCCTAATTTTTGTACTGCTGAGGCTGAATCTCCTCCGCCGATTATTGAGATTGTATCGCTTTGAGCTACTGCTTTTGCTATTGCTTTTGTTCCTACAGCGAATTTCTCCATTTCAAAAACTCCCATAGGTCCATTCCATACTACTGTTGCACTGTTCATAATCTCATTTGAGAACAGCTCTATTGTCTTTGGTCCTATGTCAAGTCCCATACGATCATTCGGGATGCTTTCTGCGTCTACTACTGCTGATTCTGCATCTGCTGCGAATTTATCTGCAACAACTATATCTACCGGCAATAAGAATTTTACTCCCTTTTCCTTAGCCTTTGTCATTATATCTTTTGCTAATTCTACCTTATCTTTTTCAAGTAATGAAGTTCCTACTGAGTAGCCTAATGCGTTCAGGAATGTATAAGCCATTCCTCCGCCTATTATCAAGGTATCAACTTTCTCTATAAGGTTTGTAATTACTCCGATTTTGTCTGAAACTTTTGCTCCGCCTAAGATAGATGTAAACGGTCTTTTCGGGTCTTGTAATGCTTTACCCATAACAGCAAGTTCTTTTTGAATCAGATATCCGCAGGCTGCAGGTAAATATTTTGCAACGCCTGCTGTTGATGAGTGTGCTCTGTGGCAGGTTCCGAATGCATCGTTTACATAAAGCTCTGCTAATGCTGCGAATGCTTTTGAAAGTTCTTCATCATTTTTAGTTTCACCTTTTTCAAAGCGTACATTCTCAAGCAGACATACATCGCCCTCTTTCAGATTTGCTGCGATGCTTTGTGCACTTTCTCCTACAACATCTTTTGCAAGTAAAACTTCCTTGCCCAAAAGCTTTGAGAGATACTCCGCTACAGGTTTTAGTGAAAATTTCATATTATACTCGCCCTTTGGTCTGCCTAAGTGTGAGCAAAGTATAACTTTTGCATTGTTGTTTACCAGATAGTTGATTGTAGGCATAGCTGCATCTACGCGTTTTGTATTTGCAATAGTTCCATCTTCATTTAACGGCACATTGAAATCGCAGCGGACAAGCACTTTTTTTCCACTTACTTGTAAATCCTCAACATTCTTTTTCTTTGAATAATCCATAAAATTACTCCCTTTCAAAAAATTTATTATATAAACTAATTATTAGATATTTTTCATCATTTAATAAGTTGTATTATATCATAAAAGCCGGCAAAAGTCATAATTTTTTGCGCCCTTTATTTAATCTACCATTTTGCCGTCGTTTTCAAAATATATTCCATACCATACAAGGAAAACATATATTGTCCAGATCTTACGGCTGTTATCTGCCTTGCCGTTGTAGTGTGCATCTAAAAATGATGTTATAACGCTGCGGTTAAAGAATTTGCCTGCTCTTGCAGAGTTAAACATTCTTTTTACTATGTTATAATATTTTTTATCTTTGAGCCATACTCTTGTTGGAACCGGGAATCCTAATTTTTTCTTCTGAGCTGTCTTTTCCGGAAGATGTTTTAATGCTGCCATTCTCATAGCATACTTTGTGTTCTTATTGTTTACCTTTAGCTTTGTTGGTAATCTTGATGCTACTTTATAAACGTGCTTATCTAAAAACGGAACCCTTACTTCCAGGGAATTTGCCATACTCATTCTGTCGGCTTTTAACAAAATATCTCCCACAAGCCATAGATTGAGATCTATATACTGCATTTTCTCGACTTCGCCGAAATCTTTTGCTTTATCATAGAACTTTTTACAAAAATCCTGCGGCCTTGTTGCGATAGATTTATCTTTTAAGATTTTCTGTTTTTCTTTTCTTCCGAACATAAACGCATTACCTATGAATCTCTGTTCTGTAGACTTTGCGCCTCTTATTATGAAGCTTCTGCCCTTAAAGTATGGTCGTTTTGCCACTTTTTTAGCAAGCCACACTCTGAATTTCTTAGGAAGAAAAGTTTGGTACAGCCATAATGACTGCGGCTCGTGATAGATTGTATAGCCGCCGAACAGCTCATCTGCTCCTTCTCCTGAAAGCGCTACTTTTACATATTGACTTGCAAGATTTGCTACAAAGTACAATGCTATACAAGACGGGTCTGCTAACGGCTGGTCCATATGGTACTGAACTTTTGGAACGTGCGACCAGAACTCCTCTGATTTTATCACCTTGTAGTGATGGTCTACTCCTATTTTCTCTGATAATTCCTTTGCCCAGCTTATCTCATTGTATTTTTCTCCGAAATCAAAGCCTACGCTGAAGGTTTTCTGTCCTTTGAAGTAGGTCGACACATAGCTTGAATCTACTCCGCTTGATAAAAAGCAGCCTACCTCAACATCACTGATTTTATGCGCATTTACGCTGTCTTCAAAGACTTCTTCGATATCTCTTACTGCCTGTTCAAGACTTATTGACTTATCCGGTTCCAAAACAGGATCAAAATATCTTTCTATTTTTATTTCTGAATCTTTATACCACATATAATGGCCCGGAAGCAGGCAGTATACATCTTCAAAAAATGTCTCCGGCGGCGGCGCATACTGAAATGAGAGATACTGGTCTAATGTTCTGTAGTTTAATTTCTTCTCAAATCCCGGTATCTTTAAAATACTTTTTATTTCTGATGCGTATGCAAAGCATTTTTCTGAACGATAATAGTGCAGAGGTTTTATTCCGAAAAAATCTCTGGCCATAAATATAGATTTATCGTTCTTGTTAAATATTGCAAAGGCAAACATTCCTCTGAGTTTATTAAGCATTTGCTCCTGCCATTGTTCAAAAGCGTGTACTAAAACTTCCGAATCAGCTTCTGTATAAAAGGTATGTCCCTGAGCTAACAGTTCGCTTCTTAATTCTTTGTAGTTGTATATTTCTCCGTTAAATGTAAGAACTAAGCTCTTATCCTCATTAAATATCGGCTGGCTTCCGTTTTCCAAGTCTATTATACTAAGACGGAGAAATCCCATACATATATCGTCATCTATATAATATCCGTTACTGTCAGGACCTCTGTGAGTTATGACATCGGTCATATTTTTTATTGTGACTTCTCTGTCGATAACTTCCCCGGTAAATCCACAAATACCGCACATAAATAAATCTCCTTTTTACTATCTTTTTACAATATTTACATTATATCAAATACAAGTTCTCTTTTCAACAGTATAATCACTATGTTTTATCTTGTATTACAGCATATAACAGGTTATATTAAGGCTTATAAATTAAAAAAAGCCATCCTCTTTGAGGACAGCCTGATTTTTCACCATAAAAATTATTCTTATAGATAAATTAGACACGCTCAACCTTGTTTGAACGCAAGCAACGGGTACAGGCATGAACATGCTTTGGTGTACCGTTTACTAAAGCCTTGACGCGTTTTATATTTGGCTTAAATGTTCTGTTTGAACGTCTGTGTGAGTGAGATACATTTATTCCGAATTTTACGCATTTGCCGCAGATATCACATTTTGCCATAGGTCTATCATTCCTTTCTTTTTCTTATGCGAAAGCAAAAACAAACTCTTGTTATTTTCGCTTTAATGTTTTTTTACAATAATAAACAAGCCGACAAAATCGTATGTTTAAATTATTTTTGGTGGAGATAAGCGGGCTCGAACCGCTGACCTCTACACTGCCAGTGTAGCGCTCTCCCAGCTGAGCTATACCCCCACAAAATCCATAGCCCTAAAAGAATACCATATCATTTTGAAAAAATCAAGAGAATTTTTCACATTTTTTTATTTTTTTTATTATTATCACTTTTTTATCCAAATTATTCTCTTTTTTTACGCTTTCGTTTTACCTTTATAAATTTTTAATTATTTTTTTTATTTATATTAACTTTATTCATATTGTTTACAGGTACAATAATATTAGTATAAGGAGGTGATTTTTTAATGCTGGAAAGTGATGACTTAAAACAATTCCCATATGATTATAAACGCTCTTATCCTTACTGCGATCTTGCCTTTTTGAGACTTCGCTGCAATGAGGTCTTAAATTCTTACGAAGATCTTTTAAGCGATAAATATTCTGTACGGAATATCTGTTTTCAGCCTTTCTCCAAAACAGACTGTGAACAGGATCCTGAAATCTTTAAAATAAGAATTTTTAATAACGATCTATCCTTGCTGGCACTTGAAAAAAAATTTTATATTGATAACACTCTTACAAAAGAAACTGCTTTTCTATCAAAGACCCAGGTCCTTAAAATTATAAACGGTGATGTCCGCTGGCTTTGCTATGAAGACTCTCTTCTTCTGCAGGAATTTTATTACAAAATAAATGTTTTTGGACTTGCTCCCAAAACCGTCATAGATTATACAAGAGAAACTTTCTCTTTGCCCGATTATAATATCAGAATTACTCTTGATTATAATATAAAATCCGCAATTTGTAAAAAAAATATGTTCTCTCCTCTTTTCCTCACCTTCCCCACACCTCTTAATCCTGTTGTTATGAAAATAAAGTGGTTTGACTATTTGCCTTGCAAAATCAGAAATGCTCTGGTTTTTAACTTCGGTTCCAACCCTGATTATGACCCTGCTTTTTCTGAACTCGCTTTTTGCCGAGCTTATAACTAACCTTTCTTGCGTTGATAAAACCCCTCTTTTTCGGTCTTATCAACGCTTTCTTTTTTTCTGTCCCTTTTTTTCGTACTGCTCTTTAGACAACTTTTTTCTCTTGCCTTTCCTCTTTCTTTATCCTTTACTAAAATTTAATTGTACCGGCAAAAAAGGATGTGATGTTTTGACTACCAAATTTATTACTCTTAAAATTTGGAACTCCAACAAAGTCATTGTTGCTGTAAACCAGGGCGAAATAAATTCCCGCGCCTTGCAGATTACCGTTTTAGATAACGATAATTCTCCTTATGACCTGACAAACAGCAGTGTTCAGTTCTATATGGAAAAACCTGACGGCAAAATTATATTTAACAGCGCAAATATAACAGATGCTAAAAACGGTGTGCTAACAGTGGCATTTACAAGCGAAATGACATCTACTATCGGAGTTTGTAAAAATTGTTTCTTAAACATAATCAAAACAAACTCAGAACAGCTAAGAGTCGGAGGTGTTGATGTTTATATCCTGGAGGCTCTTGATGACGAGGCTGTTGAAAGCAGTAATGAATTCTCCGCTTTAACCAATGCTCTTATGCAATGTACTCAGCTTGTTTTTGATAACCTTGAACCATCCGACAATTTCTTTATCAATCATAACCTCTCTTCTTTCCCAAAGGTTACTCTTCTTGATATGAACTCAAATATCATTTATGCAGATGTTCACTATCCGGACGAAAATAATATCAAAATATCTCTGTCTCCGCCTTGCGCCTGCAGAGCTGTTCTGAATTAGGAGGTGCTTTATGGATATATTTTCAAATATCAATATAAATCAAAATGAAATATTTAATCCCAAAATCCATAACTCTCAAGCACCACCCTCTAATCCTGTAAACGGGCAAATCTTTTACAGCACTCAAGACGGCTCTCTTATGTGCTACGGAAAGGGTAAATGGAGTACGGCGACTATTGCTGCTATGACTAATATCGAAATTGAAGAAATAATTAAAAATTAGGAGGAAACTTTTATGACAAAATTTATAGATAATAATGGATTGCTTTATTTCTGGAGCAAATTAAAAGATAAATTCGTTGCTAAGCAAGACGGTAAAGGTCTTTCTACCAATGACTATACAACCGATGAAAAAAATAAACTTCTCAGTCTCTCAAATATCGAAATCGTTGATAACCTCACTTCTACTGATTCCACTAAAGCACTTTCTGCTAACCAGGGCTCTGTTCTTCTGAGTAAAATCGAAAACTCCGGCGGCGATATGTATACTTCTGTTTATGATACAAATGGAAATGGTAAAGTCGACAGCGCTGAAAATGCCGACACTCTCGAAAATCACCCCGCTTCTTATTTTGCTGCTGCTGATTCACTAAAACAATTAGCCTTCAGCGCAGAATACAGCGATATTTTAAACGCCCCGGTTATCTCAACCGATATATCTGCCGATGCTTCAGCTGATGATAAAACAGTTTCTCCAAAGGCTGTTAAAACTTATGTTGATGCAAAAACTTCAAGCGTGTTTAAGCCTGCAGGCAGTATCGCTTTTGCACAACTGCCTGAGCTGTCAAGCGATGTTCTTGGAAATGTCTATAACATAACTGACGACTTTACTACTACAGACAGCTTCCTTGAAGGCTCCGGCAAAAGTTATCCTGCCGGCACTAATGTCGTTGTTTGTGAGCCTGAAAGCGGCGTTTTTAAATTCGATGTCCTGCCCGGCTTTATCGATCTGTCAAGCTATTATAATACTTCAAATCTTGTTGAACTTACCAATACCGAAATAGATGAGATTTTAGCTTCTTAACTGTCAGGAACTGAAAAATGAACTTTAACATTATAGATAACCTTACTGATGTGAATTTTAATAAACGCGGTACAAATCCTTCCTGGATAGTTATTCATAACACCGCAAACTCTACCTCAAAAGCCGGTACCGCTCTTGCAAACACTCAATATTTTAAGTCTGAAAACCGCAACGCTTCTGCTCATTACTTCATTGACGACGACCCTAACAACATTTACAGATGCGTAAAAGACACTGATACAGCCTGGCATTGCGGTGATGCTTTCAGTAAAAACGGCTGCACTAATTCTAACAGCGTTGCCATTGAAGTCTGTGAGGGCGCAGACGGAAGATTTTCTGAAACCGAAACTCTCAAGCTTGCGTGGCTTGTTAAAAAACTTATGACTACATATAAAATTCCCGCTTGTAAAGTTTGCAGACATTATGATATAACAGGAAAAAACTGCCCTTATTATTATTCACAAAATCAAGATAGCTGGTATGCGCTTTATAAATATATAACAAGCGGCAGAACCGAAAAAATTGACCCTGTCGGTTATGAATGGGTATGGTATAAATATGATAAAAAATGGGCCGTTAAATTTAATGGCTCCTGGGTTTATGATCAATGGATTAAAGATGACAATAAATGGTACAGAATTGATAAAGACGGCTGGCTTTTGCAAAACGGTTGGTATAAAGAGGGAACATATTGGTATTATTTGCATAAAATAAACGGAGAGATGCAAACAGGCTGGCTTTGGGACGATTGTGATAATGCGTGGTACTTTCTTGACGACAAAGGCAGATTAGTTAAGGACAGCTGGCATTGGGACGATACTGACAATGCCTGGTATTACCTTAAATCAGACGGCAAAATGGCAACTGAAGAATTTGTCAGTGCGCCCGGCGAATTGTCTCAATACTGGATAAACGAAAACGGAAAGTGGATAAGATGATGTCTGTGGAATTAGCCGTTATTATCTCACTTGCCTCTTTGTTTCTTACTCTTTATCAAACCGTTTCAAACATCAAAAGAAACAACAAAAGCGAAACTAAATCAGACACAACACAGCTTACTACTGTGATTGTTAAACTTGAAAATATCGGAAATGACCTCAAAGATATTAAAAATGAACTAAGAGATGTTCGCGAAGATATTAAAAACCATTCCGAAAGAATTGTTAAAATTGAAGAGCATCTTAAAATAAGGGGTGATATAGTTTGATCAATTTTAAAATTCGTCTGAAAAATAAAACATTCTTACTCTCCTTTCTTTCTGCTCTATTAAGCTTTGTCTACATTGTTCTGAGCGCTTTTGATGTTGTGCCAAAAATAACGCAAAATGATATCCAGCTTATATTTATCGGCTTAGTCGATATTTTAGCACTTTTAGGTATTGTTGTTGACCCTACTACAAAAGGCATCTCTGATAGTTGTGATGTTGTAAATAAAACACCTGAGTTAAATGGCTGCAGTTTTTCTGCGGCCATTTGTTTGTTTTTTGTATTATTCTTCCTGTTATTTACCCTTTGTATAAAAATGCTGTCATACTATCATAAAATTGTATTTGATTTTTTATTTATATTGTTATATAATAAAGTCCGTATGTTATTTTTTATCTGAATTTATTAAATAATCAGTCGAAAGGAAAGTTGTATTATTTATGAATAATCCACACAATATACCCAGACCTCATAATATACCTCACAATAAACCTCAACAACCTCGCAGAAATCCTAACGCTAATCGACATAACCCTAACACCCCCCATAATCATAACTACCCTTACGCAAATCAGCAGCGCCCTCAGCCTGTCAGACCTCAGCCTTCCAAAACCGCTGCTCCTAAAAACCAAAGGCAAAAACCTAATTACCAAAACCCTAAAAATAAACCACTTAAATATAAAACTTCCACAAGCCATAAAATCGCTAACGCTGCTGTTTTATTTTTGTGCCTGTTCTTTATAGTAGTAGGCTCTATCTCTATTTATGCTCACGATATGATGAATAATATGTTCAACTTTCAAAAAGATGTAAGTATAAATTTTGATGCGCTGCCTTCTCTTAATTCCGGCTCAACTGATACTGCAAGCACTCAAATAACCGATAAACTTATAAAAGACCCTATGGTTCTTAACATCGCACTTTTTGGCTCTGATGTGCGACCCGGTGAAGTCGAAATGGGTAACAGCGATACTATCGTTCTTGTGTCTATAGACAACAGACATCAGAAAATTAAACTCACCTCTTTTATGCGCGATACCTGGGTCAGTATCCCAAAAGTCAACTACAGCGGAAAACTAAATGCCGCTTATGCTGCCGGCGGCCCTGTTCTTGCTCTTGAAACTATCGAGAGAAACTTCGGCGTCGATATCGACCGCTATGCTGTTGTCGATTTTGAAACCTTCCCTTCTATAATAGATGCTATCGGCGGTATAGAACTTACTATCACAAAAGAGGAAGCCGCTTACCTTCACCACGACTTCCCCTACAGAACTCCCTCCTTCTCCAAAGGCGCCGGCACTTACCACCTCAACGGCCAGGAGGCTCTGGATCACGCCAGAAATCGCCATGTCGGCTTCTATGACTTCGAGCGAACTCAGCGACAACGCGATGTCTTAATGGCTATGGTAAATAAAATCAAAGACTCTAAAGATGTTTCAGTCTTTGTCAACCTTATGGTCGACTTTTTACCCGGCGTTACTACTAATATCTCTGTAGACGAAATGGCAAACCTTGCAAAAAATGCTCTTGAGTATGCTAAATATCCTATAAGCCAATTCAGAGTCCCTACAGATGATAATTATAAAAACAAAGAAGACCCCACCTGGGGTTCTGTGCTTGTTATTGATAATATAAACAAAGCAAGAGAAGACCTTGCAAGATTTATTTACGAGGAAACTGCTGATAAACTTTATGGCTCTACATCTTCTAAACTGCCCGATATCAGCCTCTCCTCATCATCTTCTTCCTCTTATCAATAACCGCTTTATAAAACCTGTCTTACGGAAAGATTTTTATTCTGTCTTTCCTCTCTATCCGCCCGTAGCGAAGCTGGATATCGCAGCAGATTCCGATTCTGAAGGTCAGGGGTTCAAATCCCTTCGGGCGGGCCATAAGTAAAACCTCGTATAAATTACGGGGTTTTTTCTTTTCCTTTTTTGCCTTAACTTAATTTCCGCTTTATAAAACCCTCTCTTTTAAAATCATTTTCTGTATCTATCGTTTAGAACACTCAAAAATATTGTACTCTTGTTCTGTTTTTTGCGTTAAAACTCTTTTAAAAATCTGTTTTTGATGATATAATGTATTTACTTTTATACTTTTGAGTATTTAATAAGGAGGAATATATTTGGGAAAAATTATTTCTTTAGCTAATCAAAAAGGTGGTGTCGGAAAAACTACTACCGCTGTTAGCCTTGCTGCTGCTATGGGCGATCTTAATAAAAAAGTCCTTCTTGTCGATTTGGACCCGCAGGGAAATGCTACAAGCGGTGTCGGCATAGACAAAAGACAGCTCAATGGCTCTGTTTATGACGCTCTTGTCAAGGGCGAAAACAGTAAAAATTTTGTCAAAAAAACCGCTTATAAAAATTTAGCTGTGCTCCCATCCCATATAAACCTTGCTGCTGCTGAACTTGAACTTATCGATATCCAAAAAAGAGAATATGCTCTTAAACGCTCTCTTTCTCATATCCAGGACTACTTCGATTACATATTTATCGATTGCCCTCCCTCTTTAGGCCTGCTTACTACCAATGCTCTGAGCGCTTCTGACAGCGTTATCGTTCCTCTCCAGTGCGAATATTATGCTCTTGAAGGTCTTACTCAGCTTATAAATACCATAAGACTTATAAAAAGGCGCTACAATAAATATTTGGCTATCGAGGGTATTCTGCTTACTATGTATGATAAACGACTAAGACTTTGTCAGCAAGTCCTCAGAGAAGTTAAAAAATACTTCCCAAAACAATTATTTAAAACCGTTATCCCGCGAACTGTCAAACTTTCTGAGGCTCCAAGCTTTGGCGAACCTATAATATATTACGAGAAAAACAGTAAAGGCGCTAAATCTTATGTCGAACTTGCTGAGGAAATTCTTATAAAAAATAAATAGAGGGGATTCTTATAGTATGAAAAAACATTCAAACAAATTAGGTAAAGGCCTTGATGCTATATTTATGGAGAATTCCGTTTTTGACGATTCTACCCCCTCAGATTTACTCGAAATCTCTTTGCTTGAACCTAACAAGGCTCAGCCAAGAAAGGAATTTGACCAGGCTGCTCTTGAAAGCCTTGCTGATTCTATCTCTCAACACGGCGTTTTGCAGCCTTTGCTTGTAAGACCTCTTACAAACGGCAACTACCAGATCATCGCCGGCGAAAGACGCTGGCGCGCCTGCAGAATGGCCGGTATTACTGAGGTCCCTGTAATCATTAAAGACCTCACTGATGTCGAAGTCCTCCAAATCGCTCTTATCGAAAACCTACAAAGAGAAAACCTCTCTCCTATCGAGGAAGCTAAAGCCTATAGGGCTCTTATGGACGACTGCAGTCTCACTCAGGAACAAGTCTCGAAGTCCGTCGGCAAGTCCCGGCCTTATATCACCAATACCATAAGACTTCTTAATCTGCCTGACAGCGTGCTCGATATGATAAGTAAAAAGGAACTCTCTCAGGGCCACGCCAGAACTCTTTTATCCCTTCAGGATAAATCTAAAATCGAATCTGTTGCTAAAATGTGTGCTGAAAAAGGTATCAGCGTCAGAGAACTTGAAAAATTAGTCAAATCTATCAATGACCAAAATAATAATGGTGATAACCAAAAACTTCAAAGTGATAATTCTAAAAATACCAACGATGTCTTCTTTAAAGAAGTCGAAATCCTCCTTCGCGAACGCTTAGGCCGTAAGGTCTGCGTTAATAAAAATGCTAATAAAAAAGGTGGTACTCTGCAAATTCACTTCTTTAACGACGAAGACTTAACTGAAATAGCAAAAATAATCGGAAATTTAAGAGGTTGATAATTTATGTTAGATATTAAAAAAATAAGAGAAAATCCACAACTTGTAAAACAGGCTATGATAAACAGAAATTCCCCTATGGATGACCAAATAGACGAAATCCTGAAAATAGACGAACAAAGAAGATCTCTTATGACTAAAGCTGAACAAATGAAGGCTGAACAAAATAAGGCTAATAAACAAATACCTGCTTTCAAAAAACAAGGCCTTGATGTTTCTGAACTGCTTTCTAAAATGAAAGATCTCTCTAACCAAATCACCACTATAAATCAGGAACTCTCAAAACTCGAAGAAGTGCAAAAAAATATTATCCTGTCTATACCAAACATCCCAAATGAGTCTGTTCCTGTCGGTACTGACGATTCTCAAAACACAGAACTCAGAAGATGGGGCGAGATACCCTCTTTTGACTTCGAGCCCAAACCACATTGGGATATCGGCGCTAACCTTGATATACTCGACGCTCAAAAAGCTGCAAAGGTAACAGGTAAAAGATTCCATTTCTACAAGGGCCTTGGCGCAAGACTTGAAAGAGCTATTATAAACTTCTTCCTCGATACCCATACTCAAAACGGCTATTTCGAAATTATGCCGCCTTATATGGTCAACAGAGCTTCTATGACCGGTACCGGCCAGCTTCCAAAATTTGAAGAAGATGCTTTTAAACTTGCTAATGCTGACTACTTCCTGATTCCTACCGCTGAAGTTCCTGTCACTAACTACCACCGCGACGAAATCTTAAACGCTAAAGACTTGCCTATAAGCTACTGCGCTTATTCTGCCTGCTTCAGAGCTGAGGCCGGTTCTGCCGGCAGAGATACAAGAGGTCTTATAAGACAGCATCAGTTTAATAAGGTCGAGCTTGTTAAGTTCTCAAAACCCGAAAACTCTTATGAACAACTCGAACAACTGACTCTTGATGCTCAAAAAGTCCTCCAGCTTCTCGGCTTGCCTCATAGAGTCGTTTGTCTTTGCTCGGGCGACCTCGGCTTTAGTTCCGCTAAAACCTATGACATAGAAGTCTGGATGCCCTCCTATAATAAATATGTCGAAATCTCCTCTTGCTCTAACTTCGAAGACTTCCAGGCAAGACGCGCGGCTATCAGATATAAAGAAAACCCAAAAGATAAGGCTAAGCTTATCCATACTTTAAACGGCTCCGGCGTTGCTGTCGGCAGAACCGTTGCTGCTATTTTAGAAAACTTCCAAAACCAAGACGGCAGCGTTAACATACCTGCTGTCCTTCAAAAATATATGGGTTGCGATAAAATACAAAAATAAATTGTAAAGGAGTTATACGCTATGTTCGACATTCATAACGAAAAGTTTGCTAAAGAAGGCCTTACATTCGATGACGTTCTGCTTATCCCCGCAGAATCACACGTCTTGCCCGCTGAGTGTGATATCACCACAAACCTTACTAAAAAAATAACTCTTAATGTCCCTTTTATGACCGCTGCTATGGATACTGTCACCGAGGCCAGAATGGCTATTGCTATTGCTCGTGAGGGCGGTATCGGTATAATCCATAAAAATATGTCTATAGAGGAACAGGCCGACCAGATCGACCGTGTTAAACGCTCTGAAAACGGCGTCATTGTCAACCCTTTCTTCCTTACCCCCGAACATACCGTTGCTGATGCCAATATCCTTATGTCTAAATATAAAATCTCCGGCGTCCCTATCTGTAAAGATAACGGCCTGCTTGTCGGCATCATCACCAACCGCGACCTGAGATTTATGGAAAGCCATAACTTCGACCAGAAAATCAATACCGTTATGACTAAAGATAATCTCGTAACCGCTCCTTTAGGCATCACTATGAAAGATGCTCAGGAAATTCTGAGAAAACACAGAATCGAAAAACTTCCTCTTGTCGATAACGACGGTAAACTAAAAGGTCTTATCACTATAAAAGATATCGAAAAATCTATTAAATATCCTAATTCCTCAAGAGATGAAAACGGCCGTCTTTTGTGCGGTGCCGCCATTGGTGCTACTGCTGATGTCCTTGAGCGTGTTGCCGAACTGATAAAGGCTCAAGTCGATGTTATGGTTCTTGATTCTGCTCACGGCCATAACAGCGGTGTTATAAATGCTGTTAAAAAAGTTAAAAAAGCTTATCCCAATGTCCAGCTTATCGCCGGAAATATTGCCACTGCCGAAGGTGCTAAAGCTCTTATCGAAGCCGGTGCTGACTGCGTTAAAGTCGGTATCGGACCGGGTTCTATTTGTACCACAAGAGTTGTTGCCGGTATTGGTGTGCCTCAGCTTACTGCTATTTATGATGCTGCTTGTGAGGCAAGTAAATATTCCATTCCTGTTATTGCTGACGGCGGTATTAAATATTCAGGCGATATTGTTAAGGCTCTTGCTACAGGTGCTAATACCGTTATGATTGGCTCTATGGTTGCAGGCTGTGAGGAATCTCCCGGCGCTAAAGAAATTTATCAGGGCAGACAGTTTAAAGTCTACAGAGGTATGGGCAGCCTTGCTTCTATGGGCAGGGGCAGTACTGATAGATATTTCCAGCAAAACAACAAAAAATTCGTTCCCGAAGGCGTCGAAGGTCGAGTCCCTTATAAAGGTGATTTGTCCGACACTATTTATCAGCTTGTCGGCGGTCTTCGCTCAGGTATGGGCTATACCGGCTGTCGTAATATAAAAGAAATGCACCAAAAAGCTAAATTCGTCAGAATAACCGGCGCCGGCCTGAGAGAAAGTCATCCACACGATATTCAAATTACTAAGGAAGCTCCTAATTATACTACTTTATAACAATAAAATCGACAAGATGTATTCCATCTTGTCGATTTTGTCAATAATCTTCTGAGGAGGTCTGCTTTTATGGGCTTATCCGAATTGTTTTTGCTTTCTGTTTCTCTGTCTATGGATGCGTTTGCTGTTTCCGTTTGCAAGGGCCTTTCTGTTGATAAATTAAAACCGGCTCATATACTTCTGTGCGGCTTTTGGTTTGGCTTGTTCCAGGCTCTTATGCCTTTTATCGGCTACTCTGCCGGCTTGATTTTCTATGAGTATATCCATAGCTATGATAAATATATCGCCTTTTCCCTGCTTTTCTTCATCGGTGCTAAAATGCTGTGGGATACCTTTAAAAACGATTCTGACCAGGTCGATGTCTCTTTTAGTTTCTACTCTATGCTCCTGTTGGCCGTTGCTACGAGTATTGATGCTCTTGCGGTTGGCTTTACTTTCTCTGTTTTGCCTGATATCAACATTGTCTTAGCCCTCTGCCTTATCGGTATTGTTACTTTTTTATTATCCGCTGCAGGCGTTAAATTAGGAAATCTGTTTGGTTCTGTTTATAAAACTAAAGCTCAGTTTGCCGGCGGCTTTATACTGATACTGCTCGCTTTTAAAATGCTGCTTTTCCCTTAAAGCTATTATATTTGACAATATATTTTCTCAATGCTAAAATTACTTTGTATATTCTATCTTTTTATGAAATGAGGTCTCTGGTAATGCCAAATGAAATCTTTGAAAATATAAAAAACTCGGTTCTGCAGGGCCGAGGCAAAAAAACTGCCGAATTTGTAAAACTTGCTCTTTCTGAAAACTTTCTCCCCGAAGATATTCTCAATAACGCTATCTTACCCGGTATGGATATAGTCGGCGATAAATTTAAAAACAACGAAATGTTTATACCTGAGGTTATGATGGCTGCAAGAGCTGTCAATTCCGGAGTCGATCTCTTAAAACCACTTATGAGCAGCAATAGCCAAAACCTTAAAGGGACTGTTGTTATCGGTACGGTTAAGGGTGATAAGCACGATATCGGTAAAAACCTTGTCTGTATGATGATGCGTGGAAAAGGCATCAATGTTATTGATTTAGGTGTTGATGTCCCTTGTGATAAATTTATTGACTCCGCTGTTGAAAATAATGCCGGGATAATATGCTGCTCAGCTCTTCTGACTACTACTGTTTCACAAATGAAGACTGTTGTTGATGCTTTGAAAAATAAAGGGCTTAATGATAAAATTAAGGTTATGATAGGCGGTGCGCCCGTAACTCAGGAATACTGTGATAAAATAGGTGCTGATGCTTATTCTGAAGATGCTGCAAGTGCCGCTTCAACAGCTA
>JAUMXZ010000083.1 GCA_030528905.1 Clostridia bacterium
AAATTCAGTATCAGTAAGATTAAGAAGCTTACCATTTTTATAAGCTCTTTTATCGCAAAATCCACCCACTGTTCTTTGTCCATAGCCCAATACTTATCGCCTTCACTGCAAAAATATTCAAGGCCTATAAAAACCGTTTTCTCAGGCTCTGCCACCATATATGGCGACCAGTTATTAAATATCTGAATCCTGCCTAATTTAACATTTTTATCCTGAACATAAATCCAGCAATCAGGTACTATATTTTGTAATGTTTTAATATTAGTCTGATTCTTGATCTTTAGCTTCTTTACACATAATCCTACTGTTACAAAATCTCTGTACGGCAAACCGTATGCGATCTTCTTGATCTCACCAGGTACCTCTGCCATACTTCCTATTAAATCTTTTAACGGCATTGATGATAAGACATAGTCTGCTTTTATACTTTGCTCTTTACCGTCTTTTATATAGACAACCTCATTTAAGCTGTTACCCTCTTTGTTAAGCTTTACAACCTTGCAGCCCTTATTTATCACACCGCCCATATTCTCAATTTCTTCTGCTGCTGTTTCCCATAACTGCCCGGGCCCGAATTTCGGATAACTGAATTTTTCTATAAGCGATGTTTCTACTTCTTTATCCCCTTTTCTTAATACTGTCTTATTTACAATATCCTTTATAATTGCTTTAAATGACAGCCCTTTGACTCTCTGTGCGCCCCAGTCTGCAGAAATTTCTCTCGGATGTCTGCCCCAAAGCTTTTCTGTGTAGCCTTCAAAAAACATAGAATATAACTTTTCACCAAAACGATTTATATAAAAATCTTCCAGCGAATTTTCTTTTCTCTTAAAAATCGTAGATCTTACATAACTGACACCTGCTAAACAAGTAGTTATAAAACCCATATTCTTTATCGTATTTATATTTATCTTTATCGGATAATCAAAAAATTTATTCTTATAATATATACGCGATATTCTGTTTCTTGTCAGCATTACTCTATCGGTTTTCTCCGGGTCAGGCCCGCCTTTTGTCAACTTTGGCGGCTCTCTTTTTAAAATCTTATCATCAAATGACGGCTTACCTTGTTTTGGCAATATCTCTTCCCACCACTTAACAACTCTCTTATCTTTGCTAAAAAACCTATGCCCGCCTATATCCATACGATTGTTGTTGTGCTTGACTGTTTTTGATATTCCCCCTATGTCTTCACTTTCCTCAAGTATTACTACTTCATAACTTTCCTGGCTATTATCTCTGTTCTTTAGTAATTCGTATCCTGCTGTAATACCCGCAGGTCCTGCCCCTATTATGACAACTTTCTTCATAATTACAAAAACCTTCCTATAAAAACATAAATATATTAAACTGCATTAAAATAATCTAAAAAGGACTTTGCCGAAGTTTGTTACTTAAACTCGCCAAAAGTCCATTTTAATTTGCCGCTATTTTACCTTCAAGATGTAAACACACTTATCAATGATAAAATAGTCTTATACCTGTAAAAGCCATAACCATACCAAGCTCATCTGCTGTTGCTATTACATCGTCATCTCTTATTGAACCGCCTGTTTGTGCAATATATTTTACTCTGCTTAAATATGCTCTTTTTATATTATCTCCAAACGGGAAAAATGCATCTGAAGCTAAGCTCACCTCTGAACAGGTTTTTAAGTATTCTCTTTTCATCTCACTTGTAAGCACTAAGGGCTTTTCTTCGTATATTTTTTCCCATTCTCCGCTTTCAATCACACTGTTGAAATCTTCCGATAAATAGACATCTATAGCATTGTCTATTTCGGGTCTTTTCAAGCCTTTTTTAAACTTTAAATTTAGTACATAATCACTCTGTCTTAAATGCCATATATCTGCTTTATTTCCTGCAAGTCTTGTACAATGTATTCTTGACTGCTGTCCTGCGCCTACTCCTATTGCCTGGCCATCTTTTGCATAGCACACTGAATTTGATTGAGTATATTTTAATGTTATAAGTGCTACTATCAGATCTCTTTTTGCTTCCTTGGGCAGGTCCTTAGCCTTTGTCTTTATGTTTTTTAACACATCTTCATTTATAAAAACATCATTTCTTTTTTGCTTGAATGTTACTCCGAATAATTCCTTTTCTTCAATCATATCCGGAATATAATCTTTATCTATCTGTATTATATTGTAATTTCCTTTTCGCTTAGATTTGAGTATCTCAAGAGCTTTTTCTGTGTATGACGGCGCAATTACTCCATCTGAAACTTCTCTTTTCAAAAACATAGCACAGCTTTCGTCACATTCATCAGATAATGCCACAAAATCTCCATATGATGACATTCTGTCAGCACCTCTTGCTTTTGCAAGCGCTGTTGCAAGTTCTGAAAGTTCCAAATCATCTGCAAAACAAGCCCTTTTTAATCTTTGGCTCATCGGTGTATATACTGCTGCTCCGGCCGGACTTGTGTGCTTAAATGATGCCGCTGCTGCAAGTCCTGTTGCCTTGTTTAACTCTTTTACTAACTGCCAGGCATTAAAAGCATCTAAAAAGTTGATATATCCCGGCCTTCCGTTTAATACTTTTACCGGCAAGTCCTTATTGTCTTTCATATATATTGAGGCTATATCCTGATTCGGATTGCAGCCATATTTTAAAACTATCTCACTTGGCATTATATTTTCTCCTTTAGCTAATATTATCAAACCAAATTACACGCCTGATTCAGGTAGCTGTTCATAGACCTGCCTACTACTACAGCTCTGCTTATCGCTTTTTTTATATCTCCGACTTTGCTTATGCAATTACCTGTTGCATATACTCCATCTATATTCGTTTGAAAATTATTATCCACTATTATGTATCCATCGCTATCAAGTTTTATATCTCTGAATAAACTTTTCGGAAATATACAATCTCTTATAATAAACAGTACCGTTGCATCTATTTTTTTCCCGTTTACTACAAGATAGCGTAGTCTTCTGTCTCCTGATACTAAGCTGATTTCCCCTATAATTCTCCTGTTTATCCCTCTTGCCAATCCAAATAATTGATTAGGTGATATAACTAATGTTCTAACCCCTATATCATTAAGATAATTTATTTCTGCTGCTGCTTTTTTTGATTGAGCATATACTGCAACTTCTTTATCCATATATAGTCCGCCTTGCCCTATTGCGTTATAACTTATACCTCTTAAAAAGTACTGATCCTCTCCGGGTATCTTTGCTACATTATCATAATTATTCGCCAGCAATATGCTCTTTGCTTCATAAATATTATCATCTACACTAACCATAAAGCTGTCATTAAACGGCACTATGCTCATAATTTTTCCGCTGTAAAAAACAAAATTATCATGACCTCTTGCTTTATCATATAGCTTTTCCATAAATAATACTAAATCCGAAGGCTTATCATATTCTGATTTTTCTATCTTAATCAGTTTCGATATCGAAAGTGGTTCTTCATAACCCGGAAATACAGCTACCCTGAATCCTGCAGACAACAGCCTGTCTGCAACTAATAATCCTTCTAAAGTACAACCTATAACAGCAACATCAAGCATCTTTATACACCTTTTCCCTATTTTATTATCTCAATATTTTTAAACATAAACATTAGCGGCTTATCTCTGTCTTTAAACACATTATAAAACCCTTTTATTATATATATAAGTGCCCATAAATTTACTAAAACTATCAAAAAAGACGATATGCCTATCAGCGTTAGAGAAATTGAGACATTTATATAAAAAATTATTCTTACTACTAACAATAACAAAAAATAAAATATATTAAATAGCATTCCTTGATTCATATGATGCTTGATGCTCTCATCATTTTTCCCAAACATTAAACCTAAGACCCATAAAAACGGTATATATGCCACACAGGAATACACTTTGTTCAGTCTATCTTGACTGATTTTTGCTTCTGTAATTTGAAAACTATGTTCTTTATCTTCTTTATCTTCAATGTCTTCTTTATCCTTGTTATCCTCTTTAGCTTCAGCGTCCTCTTTAGCTTCTTTGGGCTCGTTACTGCTTTTTGATTCTTCTTTACCTTTGCTGTCAGTATCATTATTGTCTGTGTTTTCTGTATCACCTTTTTTTTCGTTTTCTTCTGAAGATACTTCTACCTGCTCCTTTTTTGCATTTTCTGCATTATTTTCTGTATTCATAGCTTCTTGCCTCCTCTTGCCCTGTATTAGCCCTTGCATTTATAACTATCTTACTTCTCCCTGCTTGTAATATCTCCTATAAACGGAAGAACTACCATCTTGCCCTTTACAGCACAAAATATTCCCATTATCATCATTATAAATACTATTACTAAACAAGCTATTGTCGAAAAAAGTGTTATCAGTTCACTTATAACTTCAAATGACACTAAAAGTAATGTTATAGTATTCAAAATCGCAAATAGTATAAGTTCAAAAATGAAAAGAATCAAACCTTGAGTCGTATGAAATTT
>JAUMXZ010000023.1:0-4697 GCA_030528905.1 Clostridia bacterium
ATAAAAAACTATGTAGAATATTACACAAGTCAAGTGAAGACGGATAATGAAAAAAAAGAGATCATACAAATTTCAGCATGATCTCTTTTTTGAATATATAGACTAAAATATTCAGATGCAACGAGTAAAAACACTTGACAAACTATTATCGGAATAATATAATATTATGTGTTAGTTATATACCCCCTGCGGGTGTGGTGGAATTGGCAGACACGCAAGATTTAGGTTCTTGTGGCAAAACCGTGCAGGTTCAAGTCCTGTCACCCGCACCATAGGCAGTGTCGGCTTCCAAGTTTTGGGTGTCGTCACTGCTTTTTTATTTATCACACGATGATGATGTTCTGTATCGCCATTACACCAAAACAGTGTGATCCGAATCGTATCTTCCTGTTGGGAGATAGGTTCGGATTATTTGTTTATTGCTGTACTGTAGTATATGGATATCTAAATATTAAGAATATAATTTATTTTGGAAAGGTGGAGAGATGGTATGAAAGTTGTTATAGTAGGTGGCGTAGCAGGTGGTGCCACTGCAGCAGCAAGAATTCGCAGACTTGACGAGCAGGCTGAAATTATTATTTTTGAGAGATCAGGCTTTATTTCATATGCCAACTGTGGACTACCTTATTATATAGGCGATATTATTAAACAACCAAGAGCCCTGACATTGCAAACTCCGGAAAGCTTTTTATCTCGGTTTCGCATAAAGACAAAAGTGTTACACGAAGTTAGTGCTATATATCCAGAGAAAAAAACAGTGCTTGTAAAGAATTTAAAAACCGGCGAAGAATTTCAGGAAAGCTATGATAAACTACTTTTATCTCCCGGTGCTAAACCTGTACTTCCAAATCTTACAGGAATAGATAGTGATAAACTCTTTACTCTGCGTACTGTGGAAGATACATTTCGCATCAAGGAATTTATAGATAAGAATAAGCCAAAATCTGCTGTAATGGTCGGAGGCGGTTTTATCGGTCTTGAAATGGCCGAAAATCTGTGTAATTTAGGTATGGATGTCACCATAGTACAGCGTCCTAAACAGCTGATGAATCCGTTTGATTCCGATATGGCCGCTTTTATTCATAATGAAGTTCGTAAGCACGGTGTAAAACTTGCATTAGGTTATAGCGTAGAAGGTTTCAGAGAAAAAGATGACGGTATTGATGTTTTGCTAAAAGGCCAGCAAGCAATTCATACGGATATGGTTGTGTTAGCTATCGGTGTTGTTCCGGAGTCTAAACTTGCAAGAGATTCAGGGCTCGACTTGGGGTTAAAGGGCAGTATATTGGTTAATGATCATATGCAAACTTCTGTGCCTGATATATATGCTGTTGGTGATGCGGTGCAGGTAAAGCACTATGTGACAGGTGAAGATTCACTGATAGCACTAGCAGGGCCTGCAAACAAGCAAGGACGCATCGCAGCTGATAATATCTGTGGCGGGGACAGCCGCTATTCGGGCAGCCAGGGCAGTTCTGTGATTAAAGTATTTGATATGACCGCAGCAGTCACAGGTATAAACGAAACAAATGCAAGAAAATCAGGACTTGATGTGGATACTGTTATCCTTTCGCCTATGAGTCACGCAAGTTATTATCCCGGTGGGAAGCTGATGACTATGAAGATAGTTTTTGAGAATAAAACCTGGCGGCTGCTGGGGGCTCAGATTGTGGGCTATGAAGGGGTAGATAAGCGTATTGATGTGTTGGCAACAGCTATACATGCCGGTATGAAAGCAACTAAGCTAAAAGACCTTGACCTTGCCTATGCACCGCCTTATTCATCTGCTAAAGATCCTGTTAATATGGCAGGTTTTATAATTGACAATATCTCCAAAGGATTAAAACAGTGGCATTTAAAAGATGCTGTTAATCTGCCAAGAGATAGAAGTGTTACTCTGCTTGATACACGAACAGCGGGTGAGTATCTTGCCGGACATATTGAAGGGTTTAAGAATATTCCTGTAGATGCGCTAAGAGGGCGAATTAAAGAGATTGAAAAAGGAAAGCCTGTTTATGTTATATGTCAGAGCGGTTTGCGAAGCTATATTGCTACTCGTATTTTAGAGGGCTATGGGTTTGAAGCCTGGAACTTTGCAGGAGGCTTTCGGTTTTATAATGCTGTGATGAATGACCGTGCGTTGATAGAAGCTTCTTTTGACTGCGGCATGGATAAATCGTAAAATAGAAAAAACGCTTTCTGAAATTCAGAGAGCGGTTTTTTTACTTAAATGTGACATTATCACAGAAATAGAATAATCTTTTTAATATAATATAAAAAATTAAAATTAAGGGAGGATGAGTATGGCTGTTACTAAGAACAAGAGAAAAGCATTTGTAGATCAGAATAGCTGTGTAGCGTGTGGATGTTGTGTAAAAGTTTGCCCTATGAAAGCGATTCAAATTATAAAGGGTATTATGGCACAAGTGGATATAAATAAGTGTGTTGGCTGTGGGAAATGTGCAAAAGAATGCCCCGCCAGTGTAATTGAAATTCGGGAGGCGAAAATATGAAGAAGCATTGGTATGATTATTTGTGGATAGTTTCTTTAACATATCTGATTTTGGGGTTTTTTAATATTTTATTTGCGTGGCTGGGTTTATTATGCTTTTTTATTCCTTTGATTATCTCAATAGCAAAGGGAACAAAAGGTTATTGTAACAGATATTGCGGCAGAGGACAGTTGTTTGGCCTTTTGGGCGGACGGTTTGGATTGTCAAGGAAAAAGGATATTCCAAAATGGATGAAAAGTAAATGGTTTCGTTACGGATTTCTTATATTTTTCTTTGCTATGTTCTTCATAATGTTGTGGAACACATATCTGGTTTTTTCAGGCTCTCAGAATTTAAGTCAAGTTGTGACACTGTTGTGGACGTTTAAGCTGCCTTGGGATTGGGCATATTACGGAACTTTGTTTCACGACGGAGTTGCCCAGTTTGCGTTCGGATTTTACAGCGTGATGTTGACATCTACGGTATTGGGCATTATAACTATGATACTGTTTAAGCCCCGCAGCTGGTGTGTTTATTGCCCTATGGGTACAATGACACAGCTTATTTGCAAAGTAAAAAACAAATAAACTAGTATATGTTTCCACTGATATTTTTAGAAAGGAGTGAAATAGAGAGTGCAGTATGTAGTTGCATTTTTAGAGGGAATTATAACATTTATATCTCCTTGTCTTCTTCCGATGTTGCCAATCTATATTTCTTACTTTGCAGGAGGTAATAAGCAAACGCTTGGTAAAACTTTGAAAGGTGCATTAGGCTTTGTCGCAGGATTCACAATCGTATTTTTAAAGCTTGGTGCATTAGCAGGAACTGTTGGCAGTTTCCTAAGGGAATATCAAACAGCAGTAAATATTGTTTCTGGTTTGATCGTAATACTATTTGGACTGAACTTTTTAGGAGTATTTAAGCTTAACATATTCAGAGGAATAAATTATTCCTTGAACACTGACAATATGGGTTTTTTATCTTCACTATTATTCGGTATAATTTTTTCTGTCGGGTGGACACCGTGTGTAGGAGCTTTTCTTGGTTCTGCACTAATGCTTGCCTCTCAACAAGGACATATTGCACAGGGAGTGTTTATGTTATTTGTTTACTCCTTAGGATTAGGAATCCCGTTTGTTCTTAGTGCTGTGTTAATTGATTATCTGAAAGGCGCATTTAATTGGATTAAAAGAAACTATAAAGTTATAAATATTGTAAGCGGAAGTTTTCTTGTCCTGGTCGGTGTTTTAATGGCAACTGGGACTATGGGGAAATTGTTGAGTATATTTTATTAAGGAGGTACTATGAAAAATAAAAAAATCCTTCTTATCATTATTTTAGGATTTGTTTTGCTGATTGCTGGAGCAGCGGTTCTTTATAATTAACTAAGCCCGAATGTTAAAACAGATCAGTTGGCAGATCAATATAATCAACAAAATAATGATAAGAGTGAGACAGAGGAAAAAACAAAAGCACCGGATTTTGTTGTATATGACAGGCAAGGAAATGAAGTTCGTCTCTCAGATTATATAGGAAAGCCGGTTGTTATCAACTTTTGGGCAAGCTGGTGTGGCCCATGTAAGATGGAAATGCCTGATTTTAATGAAAAATATTCAGAGTTTGATGGAAAAGTTCAATTTATGATGATAAATATGACAGACGGTAAAAGCGAAACAGTAGAATCTGCATCGGAATTTATTTTAGAGAACAACTACACTTTTCCCGTTTTCTATGACACTGACTCTGATGCTGCATATAATTATGGTGTATATTCGATTCCAACCACATTATTTATTGATAAAGACGGCTACTTTGTTGCTCAGGCAACCGGCGCTATTGATGCGCAAACACTGCAAAAAGGAATTGATATGATAATAGAATAATTGCTCTGATGAATACATCAATATAACTATACGATAATTTGTTTTAAAAATATTTACCACATAAGCTATAAAGCGAAATATATTGACTTGTAAAATAAATTATGATAGAATGACGAAAAAATAAGATAGGAGAAGTGTTTAGTTATGAGTAATTTCAGCAAGAAGTTTATAACTCTTGTATTGGCTGTGTCTATGGTTCTGTCTATGGGAAGCACCATATCATTTGCAAAAAACGATGGTTTTTTACAGGATAGTGCTGCACAATTTCTTTCTGATAGCTATGTAGAATCAGAAGCTATTGTTAAGTTTATTAACGACG
>JAUMXZ010000023.1:4707-4925 GCA_030528905.1 Clostridia bacterium
GTAACGGCTGAGTTGGAAAACGAGGGTGTAATGAACGATATAGAAATAGTAGACACTTTAAATTTCAGTATGGATTCAAAAGCCAGTCTGTTAAGTGATAACGGTGGGTCTTTTGATGTAGCACTTGTTCGCAGTAAAACATTATCAACTGAAGAAATAATAGAAAAAATGGAGAGCCTTGATAATGTAGAATTTGCAGAGCCTAACTATACTGACTT
>JAUMXZ010000023.1:4935-17760 GCA_030528905.1 Clostridia bacterium
ACACAGGAACTTGAAGCCAAGCAGCTACAGGATGATATGGCTATAGTTAATGACCCGATGTATAATGAACAGTGGGGACTAAAAAATGATGGAACTTTTAGCGAAATTGCAAGAGAAGGTATAGATATAAATGTAAGTGCTGTGTGGGATAAACAAACAACAGGAAATGATGATAATATTGTGGCAGTTATTGATACCGGAGTTGATTATAACCATGAAGATCTGAAAGATAATATGTGGGTAAATCCTTATAAATCATACGAGCTGCCGGGAAAATACGGTTACGATTTTACCAATAATGATGATGATCCTATGGATGATAATATGCACGGAACACATTGTGCCGGAATAATAGGAGCAAAAGGCAATAATGGTATAGGAATAACAGGAATCAATCAAGATGTAAAAATAATGGCAGTAAAAGTAATGGATAAATCCGGAAGTTTAGCTGAATCCATAGATTTTTATAAGGGAATGGAGTATGTTTTAAGAGCTAAGATACTTGGTGAAAATGTTGTAGCAGTTAATGTATCAATTGGCGGTGCTTCTCATTTTAAGATTTCAAAGTATATATTAGAACAGCTATCAAAAAATGATATAATTCCAGTTTGTGCAGCCGGAAATGGAGATGCATTAGGTATATCTAAAGACAACGATAAATTTACTAATTCACCGTCTGATATAAAAACAGATCTATCTATAACTGTAGGGGCAATGGATTATGAAGGGAAAAAGACATCTTTTTCAAATTATGGAAAAGTAAATGTAGATGTATTTGCACCAGGGTATGAAATTTTATCTACAATTCCAGATAATGGCTACGAGAAACAAAGCGGAACATCTATGGCAACTCCGATGGTAACAGGAAGTATAGCGTTATTAAAATCATATAGTGATAATAATAACTTAAACTGGGATATGGCACAGATAAGAGCAAGAATATTAGGCGCTACAGCAAACGATGGTATAGATTTGGAAAACTTATCAGTATCCGGTGGATATATCGATTTAGAAAAGGCTATATCAAATCCTGATCCTGTACTTAATAAAGCAGAATATAAAGATGGATTATTAACAGTATCAGGTTATTTTTTTGGAGCACAAAATGAGATTTTATTTGACGGTGAAAAGTTAGAAGTTGTTTCCTGGAGTGATAGAGAGATAATAGCAAAAGCACCCCAAAAAGTAGAATATGGATATAGATATATACAAGTGAAGAATAGTCTGGGTTATATATCAGGTAAACATTTTGAATTATATGAGCCCTTGCTTGTCAGAATAGTCAATCCGCCTTCTAAAACCCAATATTTTCCTTTTGACAATATTGACAGAACGGGAATGAAAGTAGTAGTACATTATGCAGATGGTAGATCAAGTGAGACCGAAGATTATCAAATCAGTGTTTTTATGACTGATTCAGAAAGTTATATAAGCGTTGTATATGAAGGGTTGTTAGCAGAAGAGAATGTTCCTATAACAACGATTTTACCATATGGAAAAGCAGGAAAAGATGTAAAATGGAATGTCGTAACTTATGGTGAATCACTTTGGATGAACTTTAATGGAACCGGAGCAATAGAATATTCAGAAGATTATGATTATATTATGATGGATGATTATATTGTTCGTATGTCTATTTCTAATTTTGAAATAGAAGATGGAATAAGTGAGATAGGTTCAGAAGTATTTGCCAATGTATCAAAAAATATAGATAAATTCAGCATAATAATACCCGAAAGTGTTACCAAAATAGCTGAAGATGCGTTTGCTATTGATAAGAATATGATTGTAATCAAAGGCTATGAAGGCAGTTATGCTCAGGAATATGCTGTTAAGCAAGGCATAGAGTTCGAAGTACTACAACCGGACTATAGCGAAGGGTGGAATCAGACCGAAGATTCTAAATGGGTATATTCGCAGGACGATCAGCTTGTAACCGGCTGGAGAAATGACTTAAAAGGCTGGGAAGGCTATTGGTTCTATTTTGATAATGACGGGATAATGCAAAGTGGATGGCAAAATAATATTCCAGGCTGGGAAAACTGTTGGTTCTATTTTGACAAAAATGGTGTGATGCAAAACGGTTGGCAGTTTATTTCCTGGTCAGGTGGAACAGATTGGTTCTACTTTGATGCTAATGGAATAATGCTTAAAGATGCAATTACTCCTGATGGTTATTATGTGGATGCAAATGGAGTATGGAGAGGCTAAAAAATACGGTAAAAATAAAAAGCTCTGAATTTCAGAGCTTTTATTTTTTATTATAATAAATCAAATTGAAAGCAGATTTTTTGTCATTTTAAGTAAGATTTCAGTCTCCACCTTAGGATCAGAAGCCTTCATTATAGCAGAAACCACGCAAATTCCTGATATACCGATTCCTTTGAGTATATCAATATTATCTTTATTAAGCCCTCCTATAGCATTTACCGGTATAGGTACAGTATCAGCTATATCGCTTAAGGTTTGAGTGGATGTGATGATTGTCTTTACCTTTGTTGTAGTAGGATAAATTGCGCCTACTCCAAGATAGTCAGCACCTTCGCTATAAGCTTTCTGAGCCTGCAAGACGGTTTTAGCAGTAGCACCTATAATATAATCGCTTCCTAAAATTTTTCGCGCTGTGCAAACAGGCATATCGCTTTGACCAAGATGCACACCTTCTGAATTTACAGCAAGTGCAACATCAACTCTGTCGTCAATAATTAAAGGAACATTATATTTTTTAGTAAGATTGTGTACCTTGCAAGCTAAATCTATATATTCCATAGTGGACTTTTCTTTTTCTCTTAATTGCAATAGCGTAACTCCACCTTCTAAAGCCTGTTCAATTTTATATAAAAATTCATCTTGGCTAAACCCGGTACTATCGGTAATAAAATAAAGAGTAGGATCAAATCTTTTCAATGTCAACTTCCTCCATATCAATATATTTATCTACATAAGAATCTTTTAAAATACTTATATTATCAATTAAATTCAGAATAAAACTTGCGTTTCCTTTTTTTGTTTGAGAAATTTCACCGCATATTCCAAGCACAGCACAAGCAGCTATTACAGAATCTATATTTTTTTGTTGTGATACAAACGCAGCACAGACAGCACCTAACATACAGCCTGTTCCGGTGACCTTAGAAAGCTGTTTACAGCCATTTTTTATATAAACCAACCTTTTCCCGTCAGTCATTATATCTGTTTTTCCACTTGCTAAAATTATAGTATCATATTTTTTAGCAAGCTGCAGTGAAATTTTACTTAGTTGTTTTATATCAAGGGTTATATCAGCATCAACACCGAAAGCTGTATATTTGTCATTATATAGTGAATTTATTTCAGAATAATTCCCCTTAATAACAGCAGGTACAGTGGTGTTTAAAATATCGTTAATAAAATTTCTTCTCAGCGTTGAACACGAAATACCGACAGCATCTAAGACTATTGGAATATTACATTGTTTTGCTGTTTTAGCAGATATAAGAATAGAGTTCATTCTGACATCTGTAATATTACCAAGATTAAGCATAAGAGAATCAGCAGTTTTAGTTATCTGTTCAACTTCCCGTGGATGTTCAGCCATTATAGGACGCGCATCAAGTGCAAGTATCGTGTTAGCGCACTCATTTATTGAAATCGGATTTGTTATGCAGTGTATAAGAGGAGAATTTTCACTGACTAAATGTCTGATTTTATTTATCATTTACCTTCATCCTTTTAATCTTATTTATAATATAGTACCCTAAGGCTATAAGAACAAATATCCCAATTGATATATATGATAAATACGGCCAGATGCCATTATTTAATTTGAATATATCACTTATTATTTCTATTGCAGTAAATGAAATAGCTCCAAGGGCGGCGATCATCAGTGTATCGGATATAAGACTGCTTTGATAAGTATAGCTTTTTGAAGAAAGTTTATTTTGAATCTGAGTTAACATACCGCTGTTTGCCAACTTTCTTAAAAAGATATAGGCAATACTGCCGCCGATAAGAGTTCCGCAAATAAACGATGGTATATAGAACATCCAGCTCAGACCTTCTTTTCCCCAGATAAATGTCATAACAGGATAAGACATTATTGCACCTATTATACCGGTTCCGATTATTTCACCTAATATTGCGTATACAATTTTTCCATTAGATATACGATAAAATACCCCTGATAAGAATGCTCCGAATATCGCTCCGGTCAGAGCAATAGGAGGAATACCCATAGTTATCATTCTTATTATTCCTATCAAAGTTGCACAGGCTAATGAGTACCACGGGCCAAGAAAGACAGAGCATACAATATTTATAAAATGTGCCATAGGACACATACCTTCAACTCTTAGTATGGGAGAAATAACCACACCAAGAGCAATAAGCATAGAAAGAACAACCATCTTCACTATTTTATCTGAATTTTTCATTTTAATAAGTTCCCCTTTTTGTGTTTTTTACGAAGATATATAACTTCGTTCGGTCGAGAATAAATTTTCTCCTCTCACCCCGAAACACGGGTTCCCATCGCAAAATACTAATATAAGGCGCTCCCCTTATATAGCCTCCCACAAATTCTCAGGGAGGATTTTTTATTGTTTAAAAGTCTTTTATTAGAAGTAGTTTTCCCTTGTTTACACTCACTTTTGCTATCTTGCCGGGAAAAACTTCATTACTTATTCCATATTGATATTCACAGTTTATTTTTGCGTTATCAAGGTTATATTTGGCATTTTCAATGTTTATTCCTTCGGCAAGACCTGAGATATTGATTAAAGAAAAATATGAAAATGAATCATTTATGTAAACAGCAGAATCAGAAACAATTTCCATTTCAGAGTAGTCATCAAGTATTTTAGCCTTCTTTTTTAAATTATCAAGATAGAGTAAAATATATAAATTGCCAAGTGTATGATCCAGTCGTTTTCCGGATACTCCTATTAGTAAAAAATCATCAAAGCCTCTGTTGACAGCTTCCTTAACAGCAAACATTGTGTCAGTGTCGTCTTTTTCGCAGGGAAGTACTATAGTTTCTATGTCTAAACCTGGGTTATCACAAGAATCAAAATCTCCTACTATGAGGCTTGGTTTTGCGCCAATTTCAGACATATGATTTAGCCCACTGTCACAAAATATAAAAAAATCATCTTCTTTTATATACTTCTTGATCATTTTATAATTGTTTATATCTGATCCGCCAACTATAACGCACCTATGCATTTTTTATCCTCCGTTTTATTTTATTTACAACAATACAAATTAAAATAGTGATAATCATATCAGGAAGCGTACTTCCTAAAATTATATCGACCTTCATAAGTAAACGGTAGATGATAAAGCCTATTAACCAAATAATAAGATTTGTAAGATCAAACGACTTTTCAGAGCTTTCTTTTTGCAAGATGAAGAAATCTGCTATTTGAATAGCGATCATAGGAGCAAATACAGAGCCTATGAAGTAGAGAAAATCAGTAATATCGTGCAGCGGTAAGAATATTGCTCCGATTGTGCCGATGATAACAACTGCAATAGCTATCCACTTGCCTTTAATCTTTTTAGTTATAGATTCGCTTGAAACTCCGGCTGAGTGTGCATCAAGAAAAGTTGTAGTAACAGTAGAAAACACTATTATCAGCAGTCCTGAGATGCCAAGACCTGATTTTATAATTATCTGAGAAATATCGTATTCCTGAGTAAAAATTGCTGCACCCATACCGATTACATACATAAAGCAACTTACTATTCCGTAAGTTAAGGCACTCACAGCTGTTGTCAAAACAGGCTTTTGTGCATCTTTTGTATAGTCACTTATAAGTGGCAGCCACGACAAAGGCATCGCAACAGATAATTCAACCGCAGCGCCAAAACTCATACCCTCGTTAGCAATATTACCGTTAGGAGTGCTCCTGAAGATAAAGAACCCAAGAACGATAGTTAAAACGAACAAACACGCCATAGCAACAGTATTTATTTTACCTAAATTTTTAAGTCCTATAAGAATCCAAAGTATTATAAGGATTCCTATAATTAAACACCAGACAAAGCTTCCTATATTCCATATACCATTAGCGGCTAATCCGCCGTCATAAATCATTATAGCGGTCCAGCCTAAAAGCTGAATGATATTAAGAATCGAAAATAACAGTCCTCCATAATTGCCAAAACTCATTTTAGCAGTTTCCATTGAGCTTTTTCTGACTTTAGCACCTATTAAACCTGCTAAAAATAGCATAACACAGCCTATTATATGACCTGTTATTATAGCAAGTAAACCTTTATAAAACCCAAGCTCAGCAAAATAAGTTCCGGTTAAAATCTCAGCTATAGACACCGCAGCACCAAACCATATTAAGCCGTTTTCAAAAACAGATGTTTGCTTTTTTTTCATATTTTTCTCCTATTCTACAAATTCACCATACAAATTAAAAGCGTGATTGATAGGCCCTGAACCTTTTCCTAAATCGAGCATATAGGAAAGAGCGCCTGAAATGTAGTCTTTAGCACGTTTTACTGACTCTGTCAGATCAAAGCCTTTAGCTAAATTTGCCGCAATAGCTGATGATAAAGTGCAGCCAGTACCGTGTGTGTTAGGATTATTTATTCGTTTACCTTTGATATAGTGACATTTATGGTTTAAATATAAAAGATCATTTGCATCATCTACACTATGACCGCCTTTTAACAGGACAGCACAATTATAATTTTTAGCAATAATTTTGGCAGCTGACTCTATATCTTCTTTGTTTTTTATCTTCATTCCGGAAAGAACTTCTGCTTCAGGAATATTAGGTGTTATAATAGTAGCAATAGGGAAAAGTTTGTCAATCATTGTCTTTACGGCATCGGTTTTCATAAGAGCTGATCCGCTTGTTGATACCATAACAGGGTCAAGTACAATATTTTCAGCATTATAATATTTTAGTCTTTCTGCTATGACATTTATAAGTTCAGAAGAGGATACCATACCGATTTTGACAGCATCCGGAAAGATATCTTCAAACACAGCATCTAACTGTTCTTTTAAAAACTCTGCTGAAACCTCGCTTATTGATCTTACACCGGTTGTATTTTGTGCTGTCAGCGCAGTAATAACACTCATAGCATAAACCCCATTTGAGGTCATTGTTTTTATATCTGCCTGAATACCGGCGCCTCCACAGGAATCGCTTCCTGCGATTGATAATGCTGTTTTCATTTTTAAAAAACTCCTTTTCATAATATATTTGCATTATTTTTATATAGCGACAAAAAGTGGTGCCCCCGGCTTGCCGCTTAAATATAAGGTTAAATAAAGATGCTGATCTTATCACCTCCTGTTAAAATAAAAAGCGAAGAGTCCCCAATTTGGTAAAACTCTCCGCTAACATTATAAGCTAAGTTATAAAGTCTCCCTACGTTGGCATTATCCAAATCAGGTTATCGGTCAAAGGTTGTATACCTTCCTCTCAGCCTGTAACACAAGCTCCCGAGTATTAAAATAAAAAGTATTAAGCTAAAGTGGATAAACTCCCACAAAGCAAATACAACATACATTATACTCATATACAGCATAATATTCAAGTGTTTTAGATAAATAAATATAAATATATTTACTTTCGCAGGTTTTAATAATATAATATGATTTATTAAATTAAAATTTAAGAGGTAAATATGCGTATAACAGTTCTTGTTGAAAACACATCATCAAATAAAAATTTTTATGCAGAACACGGATTATCATTGTATATACAAACAAAAAACAAAAATATTCTGTTTGATATGGGTCAGACAGATCTGTTTTATGAAAATGCAAAAAAATTAGGAGTAGACATAGAAAAAACAGATATAGCGGTTATTTCTCACGGACATTATGATCACGGTGGGGGACTTGAGAAATTTCTTAGTATCAACAGCTTTGCACCTGTCTATATAAGCTCTTTTGCTTTTAATGAGTATTACAACAAAGACAGAAAGTATATAGGGCTTAACAAATCTTTAATGAATAATGAGCGTCTTGTTTTCACAAACGATATATACCAGATAGACCCTCAAATTACTCTGTGTTCACATAACAACAGCATTAAAGCTTTTGATTTTGATAACTGTGGTCTTAGCGAATTTAAAGACGGAGATTATTTTCCGGATAGCTTCAGACACGAACAATATATGCTTATAAATGAAGATAAAAAACGAGTGTTAATAAGCGGTTGTTCTCATAAAGGAATATTAAATATTACTAATTGGTTTAAACCTGATGTGCTGATTGGAGGATTTCACCTTTCAAAATTTCCACTTGATGAAAAATTAAAAAACTGTGCAAAAACTCTTAGCGTTACTGATACAGATTTTTATACCTGCCATTGTACCGGGATAAAACAATTTGAATTTATGAAAAAATATATAAAAAATTTACACTATATATCAACAGGGCAAACAATAGTAATATAATAAAATTACAAGTTTATTTAAAGGGGAGAAGAGGATGCCGCACAATAAGCAAAAGAAAATTGCCGTAATAAATGATCTCAGCGGATTTGGCAGATGTTCAATATCAGTAGCCTTGCCTATAATATCCGCAATGAAAATCCAGTGTTGTCCGTTACCTACTGCAATATTATCAAATCACACAGGGTTTGACAGCTTTTATTGCAAGGATTTTACAGAATATATGGATTTATATATTAAAGAGTGGGTTAATATGGGCTTATCATTTAATGCCATTTTAACGGGCTTTTTAGGCAGTGTTGATCAAATTTCAATAGTGAAAAACTTTTTAAATATCTTTAAAAATAAAAACAACTTCACTATAATAGACCCTGTAATGGGTGATTACGGAAAATTATATCAAACCTACTCTGTCGAGTTAGCCAATAAGATGAAAGATTTAGTCCCATATGCAGATATACTAACACCGAATTTAACCGAAGCTTGTATTCTTACAAAAACAGATTACAAACCCTATATGAGTGAGAAAGAACTTGCGCATTTATGTGAGGAAATGTCCAAAATGGGATGTAGAAAAATAGTAATATCCGGACTTGAAAAGGATGATAATTTAGAAAATTTTGTCTATGAAGATGGATATAACCCCAAAATTGTAAAAGTACATAAAGTCGGTATATGCCGTTCGGGTACGGGGGATGTGTTTTCATCTATCATAGCAGCAGATACTGTTAATGGAGTAGACTTGCTAAGTTCTGTGGCTCACGCCTGTGAGTTTATCGAAAAAACGCTTAAAAAAACAGTAGAGCTCGATTTACCAATAACTGACGGCATTTGTTTTGAAGAGTTCCTGACAGATATTTAGTATCTTATAAATAATGATGAAAGGAAATAAAGATATTATGATGACAATAACATATAAAGTTAAAAATGGACTTTACCTGAATATTACTAATCGTTGTCCTTGCGATTGCATATTCTGTTTAAGGCATAATGGGGAAAGCGTATATGGTTCAGATCCTCTGTGGCTTGAAAGAGAACCAACTGTAGAAGAAATTTGCCAAAGTATAGATGCAAAGGACCTGAGTGAGTTTTCAGAAATAGTATTTTGCGGGTATGGAGAACCAACAGAGCGTTTGGAAGATTTAATAAAAGTGGCTAAACACATAAAAGAGAAAAGTAATATAAAAATCAGAATAAATACAAATGGTTTAGCTGATTTAATAAACGGTAAAGAAACTGCACCAATGCTTGAAAATTTAATAGATACTGTTTCTATAAGCTTAAATGCTGCAAATAAAGAGGACTATTTTAATGTAGTCAGGCCCAAATTCGGAATGAAATCTTTTGACCAAATGCTAAAATATGCAAAGGATTGTACAAAATATGTTCCAAATGTTGTAATGACAGTAGTGGATTTAGTAACTTCAAAAGAAGACCAACAGAAATGTGAAGAAATTTGTAAATCTGTGGGAGCCAAACTTCGTGTTCGTCCTTGTGAGTGAAAACTAAGTTTTTTTAAAAAAAGTATCAAAATTTTTTAAAATGTGATATAATTAGGCTGTATTATGATATATTTTGTTTAAATTTGCTTGTTAAGGAGAAATATTATGAAGTGGAATATTGTGGCAGATTCAAGTATAGATCTGTTTAATTTGGAATCAGATTACGAAAAAATAAAGTTCAGTACCGTACCTTTTACAATCAGCGTCGGAGATATAGAATATGTTGATGACGAGAATCTTGATATTGATGAAATGATTTTGTCTATGAAGAATTGTAAAGAAGCAAGTCGTACTGCTTGTCCGTCAGTCGGTGCTTGGTATAATCAATTTGAAAAAGAAGGTAATGTTATAGCCCTTACTATAACAAGTAATCTTTCCGGCAGCTATAACAGTGCTTGTATAGCTAAAAATATGATTTTGGAAAAATATCCCGATAAGAAAATAGAAATTATAGACTCTTTGTCAGTAGGCCCTGAAATGATACTAATTTTAAGAAGAATATGCAGTATGATTAAAAAGAATTATCACTTTGATGATGTTGTTAAAGATGCAAAAAAGTATATGAAGTTTACCAATGTAAGTTTTGTACTGTCCTCATTTGATAATCTGATAAAAAACGGAAGAATGAATAAATTAACCGGATTTGTCGCAAACAAGTTAAGCCTTTTAGGTATAGGAATTGCAAGTGAAAAGGGAACTATAGAAATGAAGGGAATCGCAAGAGGAAAGAAAAAGGCGATTGAGACTGTAATAAGTGATATAAAACAAAGAGGAAAACACATAAAAGATATTGTTATCAGTCATTGTAAGAATATAGAATTTGCTAATATATTAAAAGAAGAAATAGAAAAAGTCTGGGGAGATATTGCTATAACAGTAATACCAACACGAGGTTTATGCAGCTATTATGCAGAAGTTGGTGGATTGATTATAGGATTTTAAAACAAAATAGCGGTAGTTTTTAAATATTATTGCCTTCAATGAGAAACAAGGGCTGTCTTACTGAGTTTAGTAAGACAGCCCTGTTATTTATATATTAAATTTTAAGCGTTAAAGTGTTCATACCTAAAATTTTCTGATAATTAGCCTCTTGCACTATGTGTCGGAGAACCCGTATACCTATATGCGCTGCAGGATCCTGTGGATTCATCAAATCCCGGATTTTTGTGTAATCAAATGGTTTACAGTTGTCTTTTAGTCGTAAAATCACAGTATCATCCTTGCAGGTAACACGAAGAGAAATAGCGTGTTTGGGTTTATTAAAACCGTAATCTATTATTATAGTAGCTATTTCTTCCAACGCTATGGAAGAAAAATAGGATCTGCGCTTATCAATTCCCTTATCAATACAGAAACGGTGTATTTTACGAGAAATACCGACAGCATCATCCATACTCTGTAGGGCAATATCTATACGGGAATCCTTGGGAACTCCAAAGTTTTTGGGAAATGTCATTAAATCATCTATTGTGCGTGGAAAGCGCCCTATTTTGACTCTTGCATAGACCACAACGATTATAATGGAGATAATACATTTTATAACATCAGCAGTATAAACACCGTTTATGCCCCAAAACGGGAGTAATATGAAACTGAAAAGAGATAAACTAATTACGCCGTTAAATAAGGAGAGAATATTAGCAAAAATATATTTGGAGGAAGCTTGAGCATAAACTGCAAAATGAAGATAAACTATGTTAAGCGGCATACACATAGGAAGAATTTTAAAACCCAATGCAGTCATATTAAACATATCAGATGAGGTATCCTGGCAGTAAAGTTGTGTTAGCAGATCAGAAGAGAAGAACACAAGCATAGCAATTACTGTCAGAATAGGTATAAATCTAAAAAATGCAACACGCATAATTTCGTTAAGGGTTGTGCGATCTTCCTCACCGATAGATACACTAATGAGCATACGGGAAACAGTATACATTCCGACAGGAACAGACCAGAATAAATCCATAAATGTGTTGCAGGCAACAAAAGCTGATAACCCAATAGAACCGGCGTAATGAAGAAGAAGTGCATTGACAATAATTGAACTAATTCCTCGGTAGACTCTACTTAAAGCGCTGGTAAGTCCGATTTTAAACAACTGTTTGCTATCTTTCCAGTCAAGGTTTTTGAAAGAAAAAGAAAACTCAGAACGGCGGCCAAGGTAATATTGAGCCTGAACCAGAAAGAATACCCAAAGACCAATAGAGGATGCTAAAGCTAAACCAAAGGCCTCCAGTTTTAAAACTACAATGAAAAGATAGTTTAGTGCTACAGTTGATATTATACACGAAACACTTGCAACGATATTTCGATTGTTTTGGTTTTCCAAAGAAAGGAAACCGGAAAATTGTTGTCCTAATAGCTGAGGAAGAATACCGACAGCGGATCCTAACAGGTATTGATTAAAGTGCGCTCGAATCTGTTCATCATGAGTAAATATTACAGTCAAATCAAAGGTTGCCGCAATGACAAGAAACAGAGTAACAATAATGATGAACAACACTGAGATCAGCACATTCAATGAGAATATATTGCGGGCTTTTGACATCTGATTTTTTCCTATGTACCGTCCTACCAGGATTTGTGATCCGACAAACAATATGATACCAATAGCAGATATAAAAAGCCTGATAGGGTTATACAGCCCAACAGCACTTAATGCTTGTGTACCAATATAGTTAGAAGCAAAAAGACTGGAAAAAATCCCGTTTGCTACATCAACTATGGCGAATAAGATCTGAACCGGGAGAAGACGGAAGCATAACTGCTCAACTAATTTAAAATCAGACGAAGTTTTCGACATTATATTTTTCATAAACATCCTTCTTTCATACTGCCTGAGTAGTATAAGTTTTTTTACTATTTATTTTGAAGAAAATATGATGACAAGGTATTTTTCATAAGCATTGCAATA
>JAUMXZ010000084.1 GCA_030528905.1 Clostridia bacterium
CATCAATCCCAACTAAAAGTACATTAGTTATACCTTCTACTATCTTACCTTCATATTTAGTATTGTTATTTAATTTTTTAACTAATGTTGATTTCTTTCTTGCAGCTGTGTTTTTATGCATTATACCCTTTGAAACAGCCATATCAATTTTCTTTACAGCTACACGAACAAAATCATTTTTATTTGCAACATCTTTATCTATTGCAATATTTGCCTTTTTTACAGCAGTTCTTAGATCTGATTTACAGCTTTTATTTCTTAAAGTTTTTGTATTGATTACTTTAACACGCTTTTTTGCAGATTTAATATTTGGCATTTTTTCCCCTCCATTTCTAAGCAATAAAATAATATTTAAACTCAAGTATTATATATAATAACATATATATAGTATATTAGTCAATATTTTTTTTGACAAAAATGAAATATTTTGACTTATGAGTTTAAGCAGCTTTCTTATATAAAAGCACACTTCAGAGGATACCAAAGTGTGCTTTTGACATTAAGCTCTTACTTTTTTTAATTTTGCAAATTTTGGTAAACCATCTTCTTTTACCAAATCTGTTTCTCCAAGAATAAGCGGAGATACATAGTCAATGAACTCTTGCTTTAAGCCGTTTCCTTCTTCGTTTATCCACTCACGAGGTACTTTTTTCTCTGTGTTTGCAACAGATGACAAATCAAGGAGTTTAATTTTGCAGGTGTATTTGCCATCAACATATTCTCTCTCAAATCCAACCATCTTGTCTGTAGTGCCGCTTGTTGCTTCCATTACTGCTGTTTTTCCAGCCATTACTGACTCATCTATATCAGTTTTTGAAGCACAGTGTGCTGCACATCTTTGGAGCAAGCTTAACTCTATTGCACGAACTTTTGCCGGAATAGCATTTGAAATTACGCCTTCAAGATATGCTGCTAATCCGCCGAGTTGTGCGTGTCCGAAGCTGTCTTTTGCTTTGTTTGCATTTGCATATTCTGAAATTAGCTTTCCGTCTTTATCTTTGATTCCTTCAGATACGACAACTATACACTTGTTTTCCTTCTCATACACTTTCTTTACTGATTCTATAAAATTATCAATATCAAAAGCTACCTCCGGTAAATAGATTAAATCCGGGCCCATTCCTTTGTTAGCTGCTAATGCTGCTGATGCTGTTAACCAGCCTGCATTTCTTCCCATAGCCTCAACTATAGTTATAGCTCCGATGTCATATACTCTTGCATCAAAATAAACCTCTGTTAATGAAGTTGCTATATATTTTGCTGCTGATGCAAAACCCGGGCAGTGGTCTGTTCCGAACAAGTCGTTGTCTATTGTTTTTGGAATTCCCATTACTCTGCACTCATAGCCATTTTGAAGCATAAACTTTGAGATCTTGTTACAGGTATCCATTGAATCATTTCCGCCGATATAGAAGAAATATTTTATATCATATTTTTTAAATGTTTCCAATATTTTTCTATAATCTGTATCATCTACATCCGGTGAAGCTAATTTATATCTGCAAGAACCTAAGATTGATGATGGTGTATTTTTCATCAACTCTATTTGCTCTTTATCTTCTTGTCCAAAATCAATAATGTTGTCGTTTAAAATTCCTACTATACCGTTTAGTGAGCCTAAAACTCTTGTAATATTAGGATTATCCAGCGCTGCCTTTACAGCACCATATGCACTTGCATTTATAACTGAAGTAGGGCCTCCTGACTGGCCTATGATGCAAGCTCCTTTTAATGTACTCATTTTTTACCAATCCTTTCAAATAAATATAACAGATTAAGATTAACATATTTTACAATATCCGTCAAGGATATTATGAAATATACACTCAAAACCTCTAAAAATCTTCTGTATTACAAATACTATTCACCTATAATTTTTATCAATGCTCTTTTTCTTCTCTTGCCGTCAAGCTCATAATAAAAAATTTGTTCCCACGGTCCAAAGTCCAATTCGCCATTTGTTACAGCTACTACAACTTCTCTGCCCATTACTGTTCTTTTTAAGTGAGCATCTGCATTATCTTCATATCCGTTATGATGATACTGACTATATGGTTTTTCCGGTGCCAACTTCTCAAGCCACACCTCATAGTCGTGATGAAGCCCGGACTCGTCATCATTTATAAATACGCTTGCTGTTATATGCATTGCATTTACAAGAACCAAGCCCTCTTTAATATTACTTTCTCTTAGTGCCTTTCTTACTTCACCTGTAATATTAACTAATCCTCTTCTTTGAGGTAAATTGAAAAACAGTTCTTTTCTATATGATTTCATTTTTTCTGCCTCCTTTGTTTTACACTTTTATTACTTTCTTTAGCAACAGCCAGAATATCACGAAATTCACAAAAGATACTAACGCCACACACGGTATAATATACCATAAGTCGACTGTTACCAGTGATAAGATACCTTCAAAAATATAAATTCCCGCGATAAACACTATCAATGCCAATACAGCAATACTTAGTCTATAGGGTGAGAATATAAATTTTCCTTTTTCTGATTTTCTTCTCTTAGCCAGTAAAAACAGTAATATAATTCCTACCATTCCCATTGACACTACGCACACTGTGGAATATGCCTCGGGGGTTATATAATTATTCCACTTCAATATCGTAATTATCACTATATTAGCTACAGCTGTTAATGCTGAAGGTAGAGCCATTGATATAACATTTTTTAAGAATTTTCCTTTTATCCTATCTTTGTTTGGCTCTAATGCGAGCAGAAATGACGGTGCGCCTATTGTAACTGAGCTTATAAGACTTAGCTGTATCGGCATAAACGGATAAGCTTCCTGTATTATTATAAATATTACAGCTAACAATGATGAGTAAATAGTTTTTGTCAGAAACAATGATGCTGATCTTTGGATATTATTTATAGTACGCCTTCCCTCATCTACAATTTTGGGCATTGATGAAAAATTTGAATCCATTAACACAAGCATTGATGTGCTTTTACAGGCATCGCTTCCGTTTGCCATAGCTATGCTGCAGTCAGACTCTTTTAATGCCAACACATCATTAACTCCGTCACCTGTCATAGCAACGGTTCTGCCCTGGCCTTTCAAAGCTTTTACTATACTTTTCTTCTGATCAGGTGTTACTCTTCCAAACACCGAATATTCACTTACAGCCTCCTGAATATCGTCATCATTTTTCAGTGTAGTTGCATCTATATATTTATCTGCATTATCCACTCCTGCCTGTTTTGCTACGCTGGAAACTGTTTTAGGATTATCTCCTGATATTATTTTTATATCAACCTGCTGCTTTTTGAAGAATTTAAGTGTATCCGGAGCTTCCTTTCTTATCTTGTCAGTTATTAGTAAAAACGCTATTACAGTTGGCTCCTTAGGTGGATTATTCCCTTCAAAATTATATTTTGAATGAGCTAACACCACTATTCTGTAATCGTCCATATACTTAACAAGCTTTTCTTCATACTCTTTGTATTTCTCTTTTAATACAAATTCCGGCGCTCCGATTACATAGCTGCCTTTGTCTTTATATTCTGCTCCTGAGCATTTTGTTGAAGATGAAAACGGGATAAACTTCAGCAAATTAAACTCTTCTTTCACAGCATTATATTTATCTCTTATTGCGGTAATAGTTGCGTTTATATCTGTTGATGATTTTGCTATATTAGCAAGGATATTCTCAACATTAGCAGAAGTATCTTCCATTATTATTTCTTTTACTTCCAGACAGCCTTCTGTTATTGTTCCTGTTTTATCAAGACATAATGTATCTACTCTTGCCAAAGTTTCTATACAATATATATCCTGTACTAAAACGCTTGATTTAGATAATCTTATTACACTAACGGCCAATACCGTACTTGTAAGCAATATAAGTCCTTCCGGTATCATTCCTATTATTGATGCTACTGTTTTTACAACATTATCAGCAACCGGAAGATCATATTGATTAAAGAACATTAAAAGTCCTACCGGAATTATTACTATTGATAAAATCTTGACTATCTTGTTTAGTGACAACATTATCTCTGAGTTTAGTTCTTTTATGTATTTTGCTTTATTTGATATTCTTGCTGTATAATTGTCATTTCCTATATGCTCTACTTTTGCTATTGCATATCCGCTGACTATAAAGCTTCCGGAAAGCAACATATCCCCTGCTTTTTTCACTACAGCATCTGATTCACCTGTCAAAAGCGATTCGTTTACCGTTACTTCGCCTTCTTTTATTATACAGTCTGATATTATCTGGTCCCCTGAGTTATATTTTATCAGGTCATCCAATACTACCTCGTGTATTGATATCTTCTGTTGTTTTCCGTTTCTTATTACTCTTGCTTTAGATTGTGCTATGAGCGTAAATTTATTTATTATTGATCTTGAGTGAAGTTCCTGTATTGTACTTATTGCTGTATTGACA
>JAUMXZ010000002.1:0-4539 GCA_030528905.1 Clostridia bacterium
ATAATCACGAAGATTACAAAGCTTTCAAAAAAGCTCAAAAAGGATGGCTTGCTGATTATGCTTTATATATGGCTGTAAAGGACACATTCGAGGGAAAACCTATCAGTGAGTGGCCTGATAAAGATATTCGTGCAAGAGATAAGAAATCTTTAACAAAGTATAAAAAAGAACTCAAAAACGAAATTGAGTTTTGGTCTTTTATTCAATATCTTTTCTTTAAACAATGGAATGAGCTTAAAGCTTATGCTAATTCCTTGGGAATCAAACTAATCGGAGATATGCCGATATATGTTTCAGGTGACGGCAGTGATATTTGGTCTTCTCCGGAAAACTTCCTGGTAGATGATAAATTTATCTTTACACACGTTGCAGGCTGTCCTCCGGATGACTTCTCTGAAGATGGCCAATTTTGGGGTAATCCTCTTTATGATTGGTCTGCTATGAAGGCATCTAAATATTCCTGGTGGGTAAAAAGATTAAAATTTGCAGCTAATTTGTTCGACTGTGTCAGAATAGATCATTTCAGAGGCTTCTCAGGATTTTTCTCTATCCCTGCCGGTAAAATGCCTAAAGATGGCAAGTGGAAGAAAGGTCCTGGTATGGATCTCTTTAAAGTTATAAACCGTTCTGTACCTAAACTTGAGATTATTGCTGAAGATTTGGGCTTTATTGATAAAGATGTCAAAAAATTGCTTTCAGACAGCGGCTACCCCGGTATGAAAATTCTTCAGTTTGCTTTCGGCAGCGGTTCTGATAATCCTTATCTGCCTCACAACCACATTGAAAACTGTGTTGTCTATACAGGTAATCACGATAATGATACCTCTTGCGGCTGGTTTAAGTCTATTTCTGATGATGTAAGAGAACAGGCAAGAGTTTATTGCTCTTTAAACGGTGAGGAGGGCTATGTTTGGGGTCTTATAAAGGCTGCTTATTCAAGTGTTGCAAAACTTGCAATCATTCCTATGCAGGATTTTCTCGATCTTGACAGCGATGCCAGAATGAATACTCCTGCAACTATCGGCAACTGGACTTGGAGAGTTGATAAAAACCTCTTAAATCCTTCACTAAGCCATAAAATTTCTCAAATATCTTATATCTATGGCCGCGAGTTAAAACCTGAACCAACAAAATAAAATAACCTATAAATCAAACAGGATGTTTTCGCTAAACCATTGGAAAACATCCTGTAAACTATCTGTTTTTATTTCATTTTTATTTATACATAATAGTATAGAAAGGAGGATTAACTTATGACTGCTATAAATAATGTAACAAACAATCCCCTGGGAACAGAAAACCTCGGCAAACTTTTAAGTAAATTTGCTATCCCAAGTATAATAGCTATGCTTATATCTTCACTTTATAATATCGTTGACCAAATATTTATCGGACAAGGTATCGGCTATCTTGGTAACGCTGCTACAAATGTTGCTTTTCCGTTAACAACAATCTGTCTTTCTATTGCTCTTCTCATAGGAGTTGGAAGTGCTGCAAGATTTTCTATATGCTTAGGCGCAAAACATTATAAAGAAGCTGTAAGATACATCGGAAACGCATTCTGGATGACACTTATTTTAAGTATTGTTTGTTTTGTCGTTGTAAAGCTGTTTACTGAGCCACTAATACTCTTATTTGGCGGAACTGAAAATATAATGACGCTTACTACTGACTATGTAAGTGTAACCGCTTATGGAATCCCTTTTTTGATTTTTACAAATGTACTTTCTAACCTGATAAGAGCTGACGGCAGCCCTACATATTCTATGATCTGTACTGTCTTAGGCGCTGTAATCAACATTATACTCGATCCTATATTTATATTCACCTTCAATATGGGTATATCCGGTGCAGCCTGGGCAACAGTAATTGCTCAATTTATCTCTTTTGTATTTTGCTTTGCTTATCTGTTCAGATTTAAGCTTGTAAAACTTGACAAAGAATTTTTCCGACCGCAATTAAAAGTCTGTCTGAGAATAGCGTCGCTCGGAGCAAGTAATGCTTTCACTCAACTTGGATTTTTCCTTGTTCAGATAATACTTAATAACTCTTTAGTCTATTATGGCAGCCAAAGTATATATGGTTCTGAGATACCTCTGTCTGCGTTTGGTGTTGTTATGAAAATCAATCTGATTTTTGTATCTGTATTTGTCGGTATAGCTCAGGGAGCTCAGCCTATTATCGGATTTAACTATGGTGCTGAATACTATAACAGAGTAAGAAAAGTCTATAAGCTTGAGGCAATAGCCACTTTAGCCATTTCCCTATTGTCTTTTATCCTGTTTCAGTGCTTCCCTCATTATATTATATCTATGTTCGGCACAGGTGACGAAGTCTATATGGAATTTGCTGTGAAATCTATGCGAATATTTCTGTTTATGGTAATTGTAAACGGACTTCAAATTATATCTTCAAACTTCTTCTCCGCCATTGGCAAGCCTCTTAAAGGTATCATATTAACATTATCCCGCTCTATCTTTTTCCTGATACCTGCAGCGCTGATTTTACCTCTGTTTTTGGGCGTGGATGGAATATTATATGCCGGCCCTATTGCTGATGCTCTTGCCTTTGTTGTAAGCATAGTGCTTTTATATCTTGCATTTAAAGAAATGCCAAAAAATAAGTCTGTGAAAGGAATATAAAAATGTCAAATCTTTTTTATAAAGATATATCTCCTGATTGTCTTTATTGCAATAATTCTGTTAAAAAGAATAACCTTGTCAAATGTACAAAAGATAAAATTTTATCAAACGGTAAATGTCGGTTTTTTATCTATAACCCTTATAAACGAGTTCCAAGACGCACTCCCAAAATGATGAGCTTCTCTTCGCAGGACTTTGATATAGAGTAATTTTTTAATCTTGTAAACCTCATATTACCGCAAAAAAATATTTCGTTATAACTTCAGCACTTTCCTTCATACCATTATCAACCCACCATCTTATAGTTTCAACAAAAACAGCTGCTATATGATTTTTCCAAAATGGCTTGGGTATCTCCTTATTCTTTTTCGATTCAAATAAATCAAGATGACTCTCTATAAGCTTTACAAGGTTAGTGCGAAAATATCTTAAAAATAATTCATTGTTTTGTGAAGATAGCAAAGTCAGTACGTTATTGTCATTTTTCTGCAAATGTTTAATCAAATGCAAAAAAACAGAATCTGAACCACTACATTCAAAGATATGCCTATGGTTATTTTCATCTTTGTTTTCGACATCGAATATATGACAAAATAATTCTTCACAGAATTCTTTTAGAAGAAAATCTTTAGTTTCAAAATGAGCATAAAATGTAGATCTCCCCACATCTGCTTTTTTAATAATTTCACCTACAGTTATGTGGCTAAAATCCTTTTGGGATAGCAACCCGGTAAACGCATTAAAAATTGCTTCCCGTGTCTTTCTTTGGCGTCTGTCCATATCCTCTTCTCCGTACATTTTTTATAATTTGTTCAGTAATGAATAACTACGCAATATCGTATATTGAATTTGATACTGCCCTGATATACTATATGTTATAGAACAATGTGTTCGGTAATGATGTTATTTTATCACAAAGTAAGCCTATGCGTCAATTGGAGGAGAATATGAGAACTGAGCGAAACATTTTAATAGCATTTATTCTTAATCTATCTTTTTCTGTTTTTGAGTTTTTAGGCGGTGTTTTTACCGGCAGTACAGCAATCATTTCTGACGCTGTTCACGACTTAGGTGATGCAGCAAGTATCGGTATATCCTACTTTCTTGAGAGAAAAAGCAAGAGAAAGCCTGATGAAAAATATACCTATGGCTATGCCCGCTACTCGGTAATTGGAGGATTTATTACAACGCTTATTCTTTTAATCGGGTCCATTTTAATCATTTATAACGCTATTATCAAGATTATCACTCCCACTGAAATAAACTATAATGGTATGATTATCTTTGCTGTTATTGGTGTTTTAATAAACTTCTGTGCAGCATTCTTTACACGCAAGGGAAACTCTCTTAATCAAAAATCAGTCAATTTACATATGCTCGAAGATGTACTTGGTTGGGCAGTTGTGTTGGCAGGTTCTGTTGTAATGCGGTTTACAGACTTTACTCTTATCGATCCGATTATGTCTATTGGTATAGCTCTTTTTATTTTAATAAATGCAATACGGAATTTAAAAGAAATCTTTGATTTGTTTCTTGAAAAAACACCTGATAATATTTCTGTAGCAGATATTAAAGAATGTGTCAAAGAAGTAAGCGGTGTACTTGACATTCACCATATTCACATTTGGAGTATGGACGGACAAAACAATTTTGCCACTATGCATATTGTTACTGACAGCGACCCTCACAAGATAAAAGAAACTGTTCGCAAGAAACTTCGTGATTATGGTATTTGTCATATAACAGTTGAGATTGAAACAACCGAAGAACATTGTTGTGAAAAAAATTGCCATTTAGAAATTACTCCTCATTACAAGCACTGTCATAATCACGCTAATCATTATCATTAAAAAACTTAAACATTTAACAAAAAAACAGGCAGACTTTGCAAAATCCA
>JAUMXZ010000002.1:4549-48349 GCA_030528905.1 Clostridia bacterium
GTCTGCCCTTATTATATATAATTTTTTCTATATAATAATCATTTTTAAAAAGTATATATACCTCATTTCAGTTGAAACATTATAATAGTCAAGAGTTATGCTAAAAATCAGGAAATTCAGCTTAAAATTACACTTATAAAGGTAGCTCAATGAACAAAATGCTTATGGTGAAATTTAGAAAAATCCATTGACAAGCAACAAAATCCGGGATATAATATTGTTCGTTTTAGAACTGTTCAAAGGAGAACTATTTATGAAAAATATTTTTGATCACTTCCTTATGGGCGAATATGTTTATACCCATAGTATGCTGCCGGTGTGCAAAAAGCATCACATCAATTTTACCGAACTTACTATCATTATGTTTCTTTTTAATAATCCTTCTTTGGATACAGCAAGTGATATAGTTAAATGCCGAAATATTGCTAAATCCCATGTTTCCGTTTCGGTTCGATCATTAGAACAGCGAGGCCTCATTACAAAAATGTATCAAAACGGAAATCGCAAAAGTGTTCATCTTAAACTAACCAAGCTTGCCTCACAAATTGTTAACGATGGCAGGTCGGCTCAGAATCATTTTATGGAGCTTATCTTTGACGGTGTTACCGAAAATGAAAAATCTACAATTTCAAAGATTTTTCAAAAGATAGACCATAACCTTAGAATATATACCAAAGGAGGAAATAAGATAAATGAAAAGTAACAAAGAATTCCTTGGAACGGAACCTATTGGAAAACTTTTGTTTAAACTAGCATTGCCCACCGTAATAGCACAGCTTATCAAGAGTTACTATATATAGGGTAGTTTCTGCTACCTAATACATAGTGACTGCGGCTCATTTGTGGTGAATGGAAAAGCTGTTATGAGAAAGGAACGATACAGGCATTATAAGCGAAAAACACGCTTTCGGTAAAGGAAACCGAAAGCGTGTTTTTGCTTTTACGAGCCCAAAGAGGAAGTAACCGTTTCGACCTCTGAAAGCCTTGTGCGGCAAGGGGTTTTTAGGGTAAAATCTGCGTGGGTAATGTGTTTGCTCTGCCTGTCCTGCTTTGAGCCATTCAAGCGTTACGGAGTTTTGAGAAAAGCGGTTTATCAGTTTCGGCACAGGCCCAAATCCCTTCGTGTAATGATACCAAGGGCGCACTTACTCACCACCCGTAAACGGGCAGTGGTACTGCTGTTAGCAGCCGTGCGCTCTCCGAGGGGGATGCGGATGGAAAACGTTGGCAGTTTTCATCTGCCAGCGTTATAAACATACTTATTTTCAAAGGGAGCGTATCCGACAACTTGGAACTTGTTTATCTTTTTTTATATATCACAAGCTCGGGGTTAACTCCGTTTTCTTCATAGGTACAGACGAGAAGAAAGTCCATATTACCGGCAATGCCGAAGCAACGATTACCCCCAAATTCACATTCGAGCTGATTGGCAAGATAGGTCGTGTCATCATCAAGGAATTTTACCTTCTGTCCATTCGGGAGAGAGTACTCCATATTGATATAGCCGCCCACAAGGAAATTCAGTGTCTTGACTTCGGGCATTCCTTCAATATGTAAGTCATTAAATTCACAGATGAGCTTTTCTTTGAATTTCTTGAAGTTCTCATCACCGCCAAGCTCTGCGTATCGTTTCCAATAATTGAGCTTTGGAAGATGCTCTTCAAAATAAGCTCTTGCCTGATCAGTCGGCCAATTTTCAGTTGACATATGATCTACCAAGAAATCGGTTAGTTCTTCAAGACTTGTATAGCAGAAGTTGCCGTCAGCATAGCACCACTTGCAGTATTCCTCGTTGAAAAATCCATCGGGTTCCTTGCTTATATTACCGTCCTCGAGTGGCATACCGCAACATTGACAGACAAGATTTTGCGGTGAGCCGAGAAGCGTATTGATTGAAACGTCAAACTCTTTCGAGAGAAGTTTCAGCGTTTCTGTGTTCGGTATTGTTTCACCATTCTCCCAACGTGAAACAGCCTGCCTTGTTACAAATATTCTCTCCGCAAGTTCCTCCTGCGAGAGTTCTTTTTTTATTCTAAGTTCACGGATTATATCCTTAGTTTTCATAAAATCACCACCTTTTAATTTCGTAATTATATTATACCACGGGCTATCAAGGATGAACAGCAACTTGTTGTTGCTGTTTGGCAATCAAATGCTTAGTTTCCGCTCTCTATGTATGGATATAATTTCAAACACAAAGATATAAATATTTTCACCATTTGTCCCTCGAATTGCTATGCAAACAACTCCGTATAGCAAAGCCAAGAAAATCCGTCAAGTGTCAAGATGAACGCTATGCGCCCTTGACGACTTTTCCCGCCTTTGCTGATCGGCAGACAAGAGACGCAAACGGATAAACCGCTTGCGCCTCAAAGAATTATGGGATTACTTGTGTTTGGTTGATAAACTCTGTTTTTTCGCAAAAAGACCCCTTGACAAATCTCGTCTCAATATGCTATATAATATCATTGACCGTATTTATATCGGTCATATGCCTCAAGACGGAGATCTTGCTCTTACAGGTGTTGGTGTTTGTATGCCCATTATTATGATAGTCTCTGCATTTGCAGCATTAGTTAGCTCAGGTGGAGCTCCAAGAGCATCAATTTTTATGGGAAAAAAAGATCTAAAAACTGCTGAAGAAATATTAGGCGGCTGCTTTAGCCTGCAAATCATATTATCTGTTATTCTGACTGTTGTATTGCTTATTTTCAATCGGGATCTGCTTCTTGCTTTCGGTGCAAGTGAAAATACAATTGGATATTCTACTTCATATATGAACATATATGCAATCGGAACAATATTTGTTCAGCTGACCCTGGGTATGAATTCTTTTATCACTGCACAGGGATTTACAAAGATATCTATGCTTTCCGTTTTAATCGGTGCCGTTGCAAACATCATTCTTGATCCTGTTTTTATATACGCTTGCAATATGGGCGTTAGTGGAGCTGCACTTGCTACTGTTATCTCGCAGGCACTATCTTGTGTTTGGGTTATCTCTTTCTTGTGCGGAAAGAAATCCTTACTTAGAATCAAACTGAAAAATTTATTCGTTCAGCCTAAAATTATCCTACCCTGTCTTGCTTTAGGACTTGCCACATTTATAATGCAGTCAAGCGAGAGTATTATCTCTGTTTGTTTTAATTCTTCGCTGCTCAGATACGGAGGAGATGTTGCAGTTGGAGCAATGACAATTCTTACAAGTGTTATGCAATTTGCAATGCTTCCACTGCAGGGAATCGCACAAGGAGCTCAGCCAATATCCAGTTATAATTACGGTTCTAAAAACAAAGACAGAGTCAAAAAAACATTCAAACTCCTGCTTATCGTCAGCGTCGTTTATTCATTCGTGCTTTGGATCTGTGTAATGTTATTCCCGAGATCTTTTGCTTTACTTTTTACTACAGAACCAGCACTGCTTGATTTCACAGAGAATGTCATTCGCATTTATTTCGGAGGTATGTTCTTGTTTGGAGTTCAGATTGCTTGTCAGATGACTTTTGTCTCTCTTGGTAATGCGCCAGCTTCTGTAATTGTAGCAATAGTCCGAAAATTTGTTTTGCTTCTTCCTCTTATTTATATTGTACCAAATCTGGTAACGGACCCTACTCTTGGCGTATATATGGCAGAACCAATTGCTGATATAATTGCAGTAACCTTTACTATCATTCTTTTTAGTTTCCAATTTCGCAAAGCTCTGAATAAAATAGAAGCGCCATCTATTTAAGAGAAAATGAAACCATTATTAGTAATGCTATTCTTCTACATAACAAATTCAGTTCATTTTTATTCCACAAATTTGTTTTGTCACCAAAAAAGGCAAAGAAAAAGAGTAGTCATAACATAAACCTGTTATGACTACAAAATATGGTGCAAGTGGAGAGCAGACTTACTCACACTCACACAAAATCAATTATTTAACAGACATTTTTATTTGAACACCTCACGCAGCGTATCTTTATAGAATTCACAAAATAGCTATTGTTTTCTTTTTTTTGAAGATGATACAATAAGTTAAAATACAGGTATCCGTAAGTATGTTAAGGGAGTGAATGTTTATGAAACAACGATTGGCAATTATTTTTGCGGTGCTAGTGGTACTATCCTTGGTAACAATTAATGTCTTTGCGGCTTCACAAGAAAATAGAGTTAATTATGCAGATCAGAACAATGATGGAATCTGCGATAATGCACAATCTGAAGAAATCTGCCCCCAGGATGGGACCGGCAAGAGAAACGGCGCAGGCACAGGATTTGGAAGCGGTATGGGGTTTGTAGATTCTAACGGTAGTGGTGTTTGCAAAAATAACCCTGAAAGCAACGCCGCCCAATATGGAAAGAAGCACAAAAATCAGTAAAAAGGTAAAAAATATCCTCGGAACAAGTCCGAGGATATTTTTCTTGGAATATACTCCGTTAGATAATACAATTCACACTTTTCATACGGAGCGTTGCATTTTCATCTTTAAAAGACTACTCCTCAAAATTCAATCCCATGAGCGTTTCGAGCATTAATCTTCCGCCGAGCCGGAATCCATAGGCAAATATCTCACGCTCGATAATGCCGTACATTTCGTTAACGCAATCATCGTATTTCGCCAGGGTTTCCTTCTGCTCTTCAGTGAGCGTTGCGGAAAGGTTGTCTCGGTTCTTCCCCATAAGATTCAGGAGATTTTTGATTTCCCGATTGTTTTCGGTACTTTGCTCCTGGGGATTGACATTTCCGTACCAAAACTCCTCAAGTATTGTTCTCATACCCATCCTCCTTCCGCACATAACAAAACGACCGCACCTCCGAGATTATTCCCGGTGATACGGTCGTTTTTTTGTTTTTAGTTGTCTGTTTCGGTTTTGTTTTTATACGTGGCATAACGCTGCACCTCCTTGTAGCACAACACTATACCGTCATATTCCCGAAAAGTCCAGTTGTTTTCAAACTGTTTTTTCGAACAAAGATGCAAAGTGCCGGGTGGAAGTTTGCATTGTTACCTTGCAATGTTGATTGAGAATCTTGAAAAACATGAAATTTAATCACTTTTCAGAAAAAGGTAGAAATATATACAAAAATGTGATATAATAAAATATCTCTCATATGGAGAAGGATAAAAATGGATAAAAAGTATAGAGACTTAATCGCACAGGAATTCCGTTCGTGTGTCAATGGAACAATTTCACGCATTAGTGAAAGCGAAACTTATAGACCGTTTCATACCGCACTCCTTTCAGAAGAGGTGATTTTTTGGAGCCGTTTTGAAAGAAGCTTTAGCACTTCGTTCGGTCAGAGAGTCATTGAGGAAATCGCCAAAATCGTTGCCTTGTCCAATGGAGCCGAACAGGCACAGCGTCAGAAAACAACAATTGTCACACTTGACGAAGCGTTAATTAATGGCGTTGATCAACACATCCAATCATTACGCGATGGCAAATGTACCGACCAAGGTTGGGATACAACTCTTGCTGATTTAAAGAAAATTAAATTAAGTGGTCACACACGTCAGTTACGCATAATCTCCGACCTGTGGTGGAAAAAAGATGGAATTGACCACTATGCAAGTCTTAAAACTGTAAAGCCGAACATAGACCAAACCGCCGTAGCAAAGGAAGATTGCTTGCGTTTAACATTAGCAGATCCCCAGTGCAAAGCTTATTTTGGTTTGCCATATAATCCATACGGAGAGTCAAAAACCGATTATAATTTCAACCCGCCAATGGGTATTTTTGATTTCCATAAAGACCCTGTTGTTTTGATAGGTAAAGAGATGTGGGAAACGATTGGCGGCAATGGCTGTTACGACGAAATCCTTGCGATTGCAAAAGAGGTCGGCTTAGAAACAAAAAAGAGCATTGCTGAACTTCTCAAAAAGAAAGGCAAATAATCGTGAAAGTGCTTACCATAAGAGAGCCGTGGGCCAGTTTGGTTGGTTGCGGTGTGAAAATCATAGAAACACGTAGTTGGCCGACGTCTTACCGTGGAGAATTATACATACACGCAGGTGTTCATAAAATATCCGAAAAAGATGAAAGAGCTGTTCGGTTAAGCAAACTTATCCCGGATAATCGATTGCATTATGGTGAAATATTTATGAAATGTAATCTTATTGATTGTATAAAGATCGATGAAGATTATGCAAAAAGAGTACAAGCTGAAACACCGGAAAACTATGAATGCGGTAACTACACCGCTGGGCGATATGCATGGATACTATCAAATGTTGAATACATAGAACCGATATCAGCAAAGGGCAGATTGAGTATATGGAATTATGAGAAAAACGAGCAGTGCTAACAACACCGCTCGTTTTCTTTATTAATCAAATAAGGTTAACTGTTCTGCAGCGTTATTCGTTGCAGAGATTTTTGCCAAAACAGCTTCCATTTGCGAACACCACGTTACATCACTGGTGTTTTTATAGCGCGAAAACTCATAACTATTATGATGCTCATCGGGAGTGCCATTCATATCGTTTATAATAGTACGCGCAATTGCTTCTCCTAATCTTATAGGAACAGCATTTCCGATTTGCTTATATTGCTCCAATACAGGACCGCAAATTTTCCAATCCAAGGGGAATCCTTGGATACGACTATATTCTTCGACACTTAACGGCCTATCTAATGTTGGATGACACAAATCAGTTGCGGGCATGGTGGGGTTTGTCACCAGTGTAGGCGAAGGTCTGTCAAATTTAAGCCTTCTCAAAAATCCTGTTTTACCGCCACCTAATTGCAATTTGCTTCCCATTGCTTCTACTTGTAAATCTGGAGGTAAATCTTTCCAATACTGACCCTCTTTTAATATACGATAAAAACGAAGGCGTTTTTCAGGAAATTCAATATAATGGTGTTCAGTATTATCCGGCAGTTCATCTAATGCCTCTCTTAAGGTTCTCCAGGGTTCAAGACCATTGTTTCCGTTTTCCGCGTGTGTAGGCGTGAGATACGCAACCTTTTCCTTGCCTAATTTACCGATCATAACAACTCTTTCTCGGATTTGAGGAGCACCATAATTCGCTGCGTTATAAAGGTTGAAGCTGACGGTATAACCAAGTTCTTTTAATTTATCCAGTATTACCAACAATGCGCCACCCTTGATTGGTTCGGAAAATTCTTTGTAAGGATAGGTTGCGGATAATAATCCTCTTACATTTTCTATCACTACATATGTAGGTTTAATTTCCCCGACAATTTCAAGATATCTCAAAAAAACATTTCCTCGAGCATCTTCAAAGCCCTTTCTGTTACCAGCGGTACTAAAAGCTTGACAAGGGGGGCCACCGAAAATAACATCTACCTTTGTTCCCTCGGGCAAATTGGCCATTTTCATAATTTCTTTTGAAGAATACTTTTCGATATCGCCAATCAATGCAATGTCAGGGTTGTTTTTTGCTATTGTCATACGGCAAAATTTATTAAATTCGCAAGCTAACACTGCATCAATGCCACCGTTTTTCATTCCAATATCAAGGCCCATTGCACCAGAGAAAAAGCTCATAGCGACAATTTTGGGCAGCACAAGACTCTCTCTCATTCTATCGTCCGGTTCTATCATAACATCATTATCACTAATGTAGGCTTCAAGTGCACTTTTGGAAATGAGCCATTGACTTCCGACTCTTTCAGCCGGGAGGTTTTCATTTCTAATAAGCGTTCTTACGTGTTGGGTTGTTACTTTCAGAATACTTGACGCTTCATTTACAGTAATAAAATCCGACAAAGGCATAAGGTCTAATCTCCGTTTCGGTCACGAATATTTGTTAAGTACCATTTTAACATATAACCTCAAAATTTGCAAGTGCATATCAATATTTCGCCTTGAGTTTTTACATTTAATATTTAGAATTAAAATCAAAGGCCAGCCTACCCATTACGAGTAAGCTGGCTTTTGTGAGTTAAGCTGACTTATTTTTCTACTGCCTCTCGAATTATAGCGTCCACTTGAGGGAGAGCATATTTTATGCTCTTGTCGGATACGGCTATTGCATCTTGAGGTATCGACTTTGAATACTTATTCCACATTGCCGGATACACATATATTCTGGTTTTTTGTCCGTTGCATTCGACATAGTGATTAGTACCGTCACGAGATATTTGATAGCGTGGACTCAATCTTCCAAGCGGTTTTAGCAATTCATCTTGCTGCCTATATGTAAGAGGTGCCGCAAGTGCTGAATTTTTACACCACTTCAAAAGTTCCAAACCTGCGAAACGATCCAACTGAGTATGAACACGTTGATTCCAGAAATGTTGCAGACAATCATGACAAGCGCTGTCACACTTCTTGGGACAATATTCAAGTACTTTTTCTGTTTCTTTTAACAGTTTGGACGTTTGCTCGGAGAGCGTTGCGCAGTAACCAGCTCCGCTCGAAAGGCTGTCAAACAAGAAAACATCGACATAAACCAATCGCTTATTGTAATCATAACGAATTCTGTAACCACTTTTAATTTCATTAAATTCGATATCCAAAATTCGTCCAGCGGCCAGTACCATAGCCTCTGCTACAGATTGACCTGCTCTCTTAATCCATAAGCCTGCAGTTTCTGTGTTTACCTTGTATGGATCTAAAGCCATTTCGAACACAAGAAGGTCAGTGCGGAATTGGTGTCCAAGATATGTATTGACAATTCTCGTCGATGGATGTCTGCAAATCGTATTGGGATGTAACGGATGGCGATAAGGTTGGTTTACTCTTTGATTTGTAAATTCAGCTTCATCGTCGCCCGGTACGGCTGCTCCGCAATCTTGACAAACCATAAATCCTTTTTTCTTTGGACCCATATTTAAAATGATAAGCGGGTCATCAGAACGCTTTGCATAACGTACATTGGCGTAATCGGAAGATGCTATCATTTCATCTTCTTTGGGTGTAATTGAATAGCTGGGAGCCTCTGCGTATGAAAGATCTGCTTCTGCTTCCGCTTCCTTTGTGGGTCGTCCATTTATAGGAGCGAATCCCCAAGGCTTGAGCATTTTTTGTTCAACAATAGTTTGCTTTCCGCAGAAAGGACATGATGCAAAATAATCCAATCCCATCCAGTTACAAGAAGAATCACTGCAGTAATATAATGTCTTAAAATAATCCTTACTATCAAAGAAGGGGCGTGCAGGAGTTTCTTGCTCGCCAGCGCGGAATTTGGAGTGGAAACTATATACACCACCAGATTTATAGGTTGTTTTATTAACAACAACCAATCTTCCGGGTGCGTATTCACTAATTGCCATTTCCAAAGCTCTGTCTGGCTTTTGATCAACTTTATCACCTTTGAAGTTTTCAATATGGAAGCCAACCACGTCTTTGGGGAAAGAATATGTTGGGAAAATTCCACTTTCCAAAAGAACGTCAAGAACGCTTTTTTCTGTGTTATCATCTTCCTTGTATTCATCCGGGAAATTTTCAACACTTTCTTTTAGCGATTCAATCTCTTCCCAGAATGTACGTTTGTACTTTAGGATATCTATGCTGATATCAGCGGGTAAAAGCGACTTGAGTTCTGCTTGTGAAAAGTTCTTTCCTTTGATAAAACTTTTAAATCTTTCATACATATCCCGGAAGAATTCCGAAATGCCAACTTTATCTGCACCACAACTAATACTATCGAAGAATTCTGTAAAGCAAATAACATTAAGATGGCGATATGCTAATTTATGGTTGTTTGCATCAATCCAAGGCGTTCTGGGTTCTCCTGAAATAATGCTTTCAGGGTGATGAAAATAAAAACTATCGTGCGGTCTATTGTCAGTAAAGGTTACAATAGTTGAAATAGCAGCACTCCTTCGACCGGCTCTACCAGCTCTTTGTTGGTAGTTCTCTCTCATAGGTGGAATATTGCGTAATCCAACAGCGGTCAAAGATCCTATATCGATACCGACTTCCATCGTTGTTGTACAGCTTAAAACATCAACGGGGCGGTCATTATCGATGTGAACATTTTGGAATCGCATTTCAAAATCTTCAGTAGTAGACCATGTTTTCTGACGTTGATCTTTATGAGAAAGCTGAGCTGTATGCTCTTCGGTATTGATTCGTGTCATCAACGCCTGTGGATCACCGTGGACAGCACGTATAACCGGGTCTCTCCAGAAGTTTATACCTGCGAAATCTTTTTCGTTCATAAGCTTAGGCTCGCCTTTGCCACAATGAGCACATTTACCCCATACAGTGAACGAGAAAATGCCACTACATCGAGGGCACTTAAACCAGCTATGTTTTTCATCAAAACGCAAAGTTACCATATCTAAGTTTAGATATTTGCAAGGAGTATTTTTACCTTGTTGCAAGAAAAGAGATAGTGCCTCTGCTACAGCATTAATCTGTTCTGTGCCGTATCCTTGTGCTTTCAACATCTTTTTAATTCTGGGTGGTAATTTCTTGTCATCCTCAACACCCAAACGCTGATGATAGGCCGTTATTATTCTTCTGACGTCATCTGTGATTTCTGAACCCAAAGCATATTCCGAGGTCATGATTTCCATCGCCCACGCGGAAAAGAGCACTTTGAATTCTTCAATGCTCATAGGAACATTTGAATCATCAAATATATCTTCGATTTCTTCAAAAGTATCATCATTATCGTCATAAGGTTCGAGCCAACACATACCGACATCTGTGAGAGATCTGAAATTGCTGCACATTTGTCGTAAAAGATGCTCGTAAAACTGATCCGGTACGGTTTTGAACTTGGTATGAGAAACACGTTCATAGTTAATGTTGTCGCCTTTTTTCTCGTACAGTTTTTGCATTTCCTCCAATGCAGAGAGCAGGTCTGTTTCGTTATTACCATAAAAGAATCGCAACCCGTTCTTATACGCCACTTTCAGGAAAACCGCATAGAGGAGATTTAATGTTGGAGCTTTGTGCTCACATGCAGCCCACTCCTGAAGTTCTGCAGCCGCTACAGTTAAAGCCTTCTTCATAGCATCTTCATCTGCGGCACGCGTTAAATCTTTGGCCAGTACTGCAGCCCTCTGTCTGCTATCAGAAAAGAGAAGAACTTTACGACCGGCATTTGGAAGTTTGCTATATTTAGGGACTGGTGGTTGAACATAAAACTGCTCTGATACAAGGTTGAAAAACGGTTCGTTACCCTTGGTTGAAAAGTCAGTTGCTTCAAAGTGGTTTTTTGCATATTTGGGACAACTTCTAAATGTAAGGATATCCGGGCGGCCTTTAACCTCTTTATTGCAGTAAGCAACAGGAATAAAATATGCGTCACCAGAATGATCTTCGATACCGCTGTGCAAACGACCGCTAATTGTATTTAACCAACCTGTTTTTATATCACCCTTCGGTTTCGGAAAAGAACCGTCGCGGGGCAAAATATAGAAATGTACTTCCTTAAAGTTCTCGTCAGGCTGTACTCCAGGCATAGTCCAAACAAAGGGCTCCTTGGTTTCGGTTGTGTCAATATATCCGCGCAAGAATAAGGCTCCGCAAGCACGTTCGTTTAACAACTCATATACCATACCACCGCATTTGCAACGTGTTCCCGGATTGTTTAGGTATATTTTTCCGAGTCCTAACTCGGGATTGTGGTATGTTGTTTCGCTGCAATTTGGGTTCGTGCAGGCATACAACCCCTGTAAGCCACGGAACATCATGTGCAGACGTGCAGGATATAACACTTGTCCATTTTCACTTTTTGCCAACGGTGCGATAGCGAGTAAAACACTTACAGCTTTTTCTGCTATTTCAGGATGAACTCCCGGAAAAACGTGTTCGGACAATTCTTTTAGACTTGTTGCATGACCACGAGTTTTCTCCATAATAGAGAGCATTGGATCCAATGAACCAAGCAATTTGTAAAGCCATACACTTACAGAAGTTTCGCTATCAAAATCACAGTCACAGGGAGCCTTTATTAACTCTGCAAATTTGCGAAGTGCGTCGCACTTTTCTGCCCAATCTTTTTGAAGTTCATCGATATCGTAATCCGCAAATATTGTAGGATCAAATGTGAATTGTGTATGCGTGATAGGCTCGGTTTTGCCAGTAATCAACTTAAAAGTATTATTTTCAAAAGCCTGCGCACTTAAATCGCAAGCGAATTTTTTGACTTTTTCCTGTTCTGCTGGTGCAGACGGGATACTTGCACTCGTTAAAATAAACTGTACTTTTTTTCTGTCAATACCTAATTTATGAAGCACACGCCGAATTAACAAAGATACTTCTCCTCCGGAAGAACCTCTATACATATGAGCTTCATCTATGATGAATAACAGTTTGTTTTCAGGATTACTGTTAAGCCAAGAAATAGTACTTTCCCATATGTTTTTCTCAATGGGACGCATAAGCATATATTCCAGCATTGAATAGTTGGTAATTAAAATATCGGGGCAATGCTGTTGCATTTCTTGACGCATAATAAGCTCGGCGTCATCGACCGCTGTTAAATCGCTTTCATTATTCTCTAAACGCTCGATAAAGGCAAGCAAATCACTTTTGGAAGGAAACTTGCCCAACTCAACCAATTTTTCTTTTACCTCTTCGGATTGGTTTAGCAAATCTTTTCGGAGAGTCGCCGCATATTTTTTGTTTTCATCTGCATTGGGGTTTCCAGGATAAGGCGTACGACCGGTGTACGTTCCAAACTGAGGAACACGACTTCCGGGAGCCAAACTCTCTACAAGGTTGTGAAACCCGTTTTCTCCGTTTCCGATCATTCTTCTCAAACGTCCTAATTGGTCAGAAACAAGAGCGTTCATAGGGTATAGCATAATGGCGCGAACTCCACGAACCTTCCACGTTTGAGGAGAATTCATCTGTTCACGAACAATTTTGCTAACCATCGGCCACATAAAACATTCCGTCTTACCGGAACCAGTGCCAGTTGCAACAAATAAGTCATTGCCATTATAAAATTCAGTCAATGCATCAACCTGGTGCTTATATGGGTTTGGAAATACTCCGAGCCCCCTTTGAATCATACCTGTTAAAATTGTTTTTACATCAGCGGGAATCTCACTTTTTGCAATGCCATCAAGCATTGTGAGATACGCCGGATTTGCTTCAATAAAGGGCTCTTGGCTTAGAACACCGATTTTTTGGAGTTCTTCCTCGCAGGCCTCACGCAAAAAGTCGTTTTTTCCGAGGTACACGGTATTTATGTAATTAAGCAGTTTGTTTCGCAAAGCATCATATATGCTTTTGACACCGTATTTATCCATTATGACCCTCCGTAACACTCATTCCTAAATTATTTAATTTCCTCTTGATTTCATCCAGCAAACAAAGAGGAAAATTCCACTCCAAAACATCGTTAATGTTCCGACTTGGCCAAGCATAGGACTCCAGAAAAACTCTCATTTCATAAGGCAAATGTGTCCATAAATTTAGAGTAGCGTGGTCATTATGCTTTGTTATTCGAGTCGGTAAAGGTGCGTTAGCTTTCTTGCGAAGAGCAAACATCATTTTACGGTGTTCTTTGATCTCCAATAAAAATGGATCTATTTTGTGGTGATAAATGTTTTCGCCTTTGACTTTTTCGAGATAATACTCATACATTGTTTTGTTGATTGTTATTCGTATAAGCCGTATATTCTGGAAGAAATCAACTTCATTTTTTTGCCAACAAGAATGTATATTTTTTGCATTTTTAACACAGTTGAAATACTCAATACTATCATTTTTAATGCGCCCATTTTCCCACCAAGCTGTTTTGCAAAACTTATCGAACCAATCAACCGCTGTTTCATCATCGTTAGCAACATCTTGATTTGTACTTTTCCTAATAGCGGAGAGTCCTGAATAAAAAATGCCACCATCAAAAAACACACCCGTGATTTGCTCGGCCTCCAGACCGATTGGATACGTAGCACTCGATGTCGTAATCATATTAGTATCAAAGCCAACATTTATAAGATCTCCGTTTTGAACTAAACGACGGCGAATGATACGAATGGGATCTTCGGATTTATCATCCATATAGAACCAATATTTTATCTCAGGGTAGCGTTCTAACATAGCCGATAAAAGTTTCTCGGTTTTTTCGTAAATATGCTTTTTGCTTACACCTGTATCAATATTCTTATCTCCGATGTTACGATCAAGGGCGGCGGCTTTAATCCAGCAAGCTGTTGCAGAATACAAAATACGTTGCACGAACTCTAAATCGGTTTCACTATTATATTTTGCTATATTCATGTCCGTTGCCATTGCTGCGATTATTTCGCCCCTCATCACATATCACCTCACAGGTAGTTGTTTAGAATATCAATATTTATATTATTCTCACTTAACCAATCTCTCATTTGCTCCGTCTTATAACTTGCTTTAGCTTGAACGCATAGTTGTAATAAAAGCAACCAATCCTTATGAATATCACATTCAATATCAACCATAAAGCTTGCATATTTGGATGCGGCAACTGCACTGATAATTCCGGCGTCCACAAAAGGATTCAGTTTTTTCTTTTGTTTACAAAGATCGACTTTGCTGTATACTTTTATGAAAATCGAATGGTGCGCACTATAACAAGTCAATTCTTCACCAGTTGGGAAGTTGTAACCATAACCGCTGTCTAAAAACATCGCTTTTTCGTACACAGTTTTGGGGATTAGGCTCGTGTCCGCTCCGTCTAACGAGAAAAGAACAACATATCCGGCGTTTGCAAAATGATACCGGATAGCGTTAAAATGTTCCAATGAAAAGCCGGAGAAAGCTCCATTCACCAATATAACCATATTGTCGTTTTTGTTTTCGACAATCGAAATATAGTCGGTAGCGTTCATTCCCGAACCTATATTTACAACTGAAACATCCGTGCCATACATTGCGGCAACGCATTTCGCAATTTCATCTTCATTGGATGTTACCAAAATAGGCAACTGTGCAGAAATGCTATGGGAAATCAACTGTGCCATTGCATCAGCAACAGTATCTTCATACCCAACCGTAATTAAATTATCCGCCAAAGCTTCCTGGAAATCATCATAGTCATTTATCTGCTCTTTGTCACCAGACGCACCCGTTTCAATAGTGCAAAGATCTATTGATTTTTGTTTTCCGCTACCGCTACCGATTGCACTTTGAGCTATAGCGCACAAAGCGGTACTATGGACGATATTCTCTTTGAAATTTTTCAGTTCGGTTTCGATATCTGCTTGAATTTTAATAAGCTCTTCTTTTTTTGTTGCAACAGCGGTTTCGAGAGAAGAAACTTCACTACTAATAGCATCTCTCTGTTCTTTTTTTGTTAGAAGATCAGCCTCACATTCAGTACACGTCTTTTTAAGTTCGGCTATTTCATCCAATATCTGCTGCTTTTCTTGTGATTTTTCTTCGAGCCAGGCGGTCCTTACGAGTTCAACAAAACGCTCGTGCATAGACGGATCCTGTGTCAAGCATCTTTGCAAAATTGCATCGATCGTAGAATCACCTAAAAGACTCTCGACGATAATTTGCTTATATTTGGGCAACAATTCTTTTAGCTGAGCATCCGTAAAACCAGTAATCGCAAAAAAATCACGAATGTATTCGTTATCATTCAGGATAACTTCGAGAACATCTGTAATTTTGCGAATGTCATTAAGACTAAACTGAAGAGTGCTTTTGTTTTTCTTGATATAGTTGGATACAAAAGTAGGAACATATTTGCTGAATGCAATAGGATGGAAAATGCCAATGCGATCCGGCAAAACAGTAGAGTTGTAAAAATATCTAACCGGTGCTTTATATCTACTCGGCAAGGAAATGTGACACGCAGACGAATCGATTATATCAGCGTCTACAATATCATACTCCTCCAAATAATGCACCGAGTGAAGCATATCGCGCGTATTTGAAGACACCGCGAAAACGCCATCTCGTACCTTCTTTAAGTCGCGTTTTCTGCACAACAGGAAAGCATTATGCGAACCCGATTTACCAATAGCGATAAGAATATTATCGCTTATATTGTCATCCATAGAGAATCCTTCGCACAAAATCCTTCGTATCTCGTTTGTATCCGAATAAGGAACTTCGCTCAATTCTTCAGGGAATATCATTTCATAAACAGTTCCGTCATAACTATAAGAACGAGTTCTTCCTGGGTCTTCTGCATCATATTCCCACTCCCTTAAAGCGGTCATGCCAGGATAAATATCTCTCGGATGTGCACCTATGCGTTTAGGTGTTTCACCGTATTCTTCCTCATAAAAAGGAACTGCTAATAGCTTATCATCGTCCGGATAGTAATCCGCAATTCTAAACAGAATGTTATAGTCCGGGTTATTATAATTTGGATATGTAAGGCATAACGAAATCTTAGTATCATTCATTTTATAAGTTCCTCCTCAGAGTGCTTAAATAAATCGCAAGCTGTTCGTTAATTTTTCCGTCTTTGAGTACCTGTTTCAAAAATGCACCCAATTGATGCAAACTATGAATATCACACCAATGAAACAGTTCTTTAATCCATAGCGGTGCTGTAATAACAGAGCCTCTTAAATTCTTTTTCGCCTCAGATAACAGTAATTGTTCATCTATATCCAAATCTTTTTGAGGTGCGTTAACAGCAAAGGAATGAAAAATCACATACCCATATGGAGAGGATTCGTATGAGAAAAACATTCTTTTTAGTCCCTTGTATGGTTCTAAAGTGGTCTGCGTATCAACAATCGGTATGGTTTTGAACACGTGATTTGCAGATTCAAAAACGGCAGAAAACTTTGTGTTGGTTCTAATATTTATGCCATCCTGCAATATGTTGGCATCTACAAACAGTGTTGTGTCAATTGTTTCTTCGTTTTCTGTTGACAAAACAATATTGTGAGATGCCACAGAACGAATAGGGGATGTTTTTCGGATACTAATTTCTCGACCAGTATATTTTCTGTCGACTGACACAACAGTTGGCTCGAAGCTATACACGCCCAGTTTGACAGTTTTATTATTATGATAATCTTCGTCAACTGGAATTTGTCGTACATCTTTTCCGCTGTAAGTGAAAACTTTAGGGGTGCTATTACCGCTTTCCACACCACAATAAACAGTTGCCTTATTCGAGAAAACCAATTGATCACCATGATCAATTATGGGCGGCCAAAGAGGTAAAACTGTCGCAGCCTTTTCCAATAGCCAAACCTTAAACCTACTGTAAAAGTAACTGTTAATGCTATTGAAACGACTATTTTCAACAGAAACATTTATGCTAAAAATATACACTCCATAATCGCTGTTGTTCAAATGTATACGCCCAATTTTGCGAGTGCGAATTTCTTGATAAAACGGTCTGAAATCTTTAGCTATTAAATAATACTCTTTTTCGATGGTGATACTGTCACCACGTTTGATTTTTTTACCAAAGTTATTATGTATTGAAAAAATTGCACCTTCAGAAGAAAACCCGTCAGCATAATCGGACCATTTCTTTTGTATTGCATAAGCTCCAACACCGGATATTTCAATGGTATAATTTTTTCCATAATACGGAATGAAGTCAATAGGAATAGGCGTTATTTCATCCGCATAGAATTGCGACGGTGTAACTGGAACTGTTAACTTGCCATTAATGGATACTGTAAGTTTATTGTTATAAGCCTGCTGAAGGCGTTGTTCTCCAAGCGCTGGGAATGCAATATTGAGATTATATATATCTCCGTATTTGCGTGTGATATATATAGGGAGACCTGTTCTTTCGTAAATATGTAAATCAGAATTCCCGTCTACTCGCTTATCGCACTCGGGAGAAAAATCGGTCTTCTTTTGGTGATAGAAGACATCTGGTTGCTGACCTCCGCGGCAACGCCAAAAAACCTTTTCTTGACATTCTGGACAAAAGAAACGATCGTGTTTTCGCGGGATGTATCCACCGCGATATTGTTCATATATGTCGGATGCAGAAACTTCAATTTCTTTACCTTCTCGATCATTAACGAAACGGTCAATAGCATATTTCACAGGTTCACCTCCCTTGGATTATTCTCAAGCACTTATTTGTTGTCGGGAATTACCTCTACAATATCTCCCATATCGCACTGTAGTGCAGTACAAATACGAACTAAAACTTCAGTATTAACATTTTCATCGTGACCAAGTTTGGCCATAGTTCCTCTGCTAATACCGGTTGCGGCTATTAAATCTTTCTTTTTCATTTTGCGATCAATTAAAAGTTTCCAAAGTTTATTATAACAAACAGCCATAATTTCACCTCATAATCAAGGAATGTATATTTTCTTTCAATAGTGTATCGCAAAATTCGACATAAAACAAGACATTTTGACCACTAAACAAGTAAAATGTTCTCGTTCTTGAACTTTGGCTTGACTTTCTTCCCTGTTAGAGTGATATATGGTACACCGAATAAAGGAGGAAGGTTATGTTTAACATTAGAAAAGAAACATTAGAACGCTTACGAAAGGCATACCCCACAGGGGCAAGAGTGGAACTTGTGCAAATGAGCGACCCGTACAAAACCAGGTTATTTCCAGGTGCGAGAGGGACGGTTGTTTTGGTAGATGATATCGGAACCGTTCACGTTCGGTGGGATTGTGGTTCATCCCTTGGTGTGGTTTATGGTGAAGACCTATGTCGTGTCATTAAAGAATAATCTACAATAATTTTACCACAGCATTCATTTTGCCGTTGTTATGAATTTACAAAAGGCTGTTATGATTTAGGCTCTAAAAATGAAAAGTTCCTCAGAGCATATTACATGTATGCTCTGAGGAACTTACTTTTTATACTCTTATTTACTCTTATTTATGCGAATGCTCAATGCAATATCTTCCGTGTTACATATGCTCTGCTGCTCATGACAGCGGAGCTTTTCTGCTTTTATAAGGCTTTCGACAGCAGTTTTGCCATACTCATCAAGGGAAAGATATGCCATTATGATTTCTCTGAATTGATCCTCTACTTCCCAACGACCGAGCTGATCAATGTCTTCTTCGGTAAAACGAGGAGATGATGCATCATTGGAATAACCCAAAATATAATCGATACGTTTATCAAAAATATCGGAAAGGCGATTTAATGTTTCAAAGTTCGGTTCTCGCTTACCGATCTCCCACATTGCAACGGTTCCTTTAGAAACACCCAATGCCTCTGCAAGCTGCACCTGGGTCATGTTTTTATCTTTTCGTAACTCTTTTAATCTTTCAGCAAACATAATTTTGCACCTCCGATGTATCAATAATACCACCATCTGTGAGTTTTGTCAATGGTTTTCTCACTAAATAAGATACAATACGAAAAAATATTTTAACAAAGTGTGAGATTTGCTATTGACAGAGATAACTAAATGTTGTATCATATAGAACGAAATCTCACAGTTAGTGAGTTTCGGCATTCCTTGACAACTGAATACCCTACACGCAAAAGATACACAGAAATTAAATGCCACGACGCTGCAAACGGTCCCACCCGAGCGTATCTGTGCAAACGAGGAGTCCTCGAGCAGGAGGCTACCCCGGAACCATAGCGTTGTAGGCCAAAACAAACCAATACTAAAGGAAGGAGTTAAATCATTATGGAAAAATCAACAATGAGCGTTCAGGAGTTATCCGCTCACATGGGTATCAGCCTACCGAAGGCATATGAGCTTGTGAAAGAACCAGGATTCCCAACACTCCGTATCGGCACTCGCATCTTGATTCCGGTTGAAGGTTTTAAGGCTTGACTCCGATCAAAATCCGAAAGCGGTGATGAATAATGAATGAAAGTATCACCGTGTATTACGCCGATGTATGCGGCAACCCACAAAACTGTCAGTATCCCCATAAGGGAACGGCATCCGCTCCCGAACAGTTGAAACGCTGTATGGCTCGGGATCACGTGTTCATCCGTTTTGACGGCAACTACCGAAACAGCAAGAACTTCGAAGAAGCCGTTACCGCTGTTTTTGATTGCGATAACGACTTTACGGAAAATGCTGCGAAGTGGATTTCCCCGGAAGATATCTATCGGCTGTTTCCCGATGTTTCGTGTGCGGTCAGCACCAGCTGACACCATATGAAACAGAAAGGTGGCAAATCACCACGTCCCAGGTTTCATGTCATCTTCGCAATCGAACCTATTACAGACCCCGCCGAATACACCGCTTTTATGAAGTCGGTACAGCAGATGTATCCCTTTTTCGATGACAACGCCTTGGATGCCGCCAGGTTCTTTTTCGGCAATCCCGATACCGAGGTTACATTCTTTGAAGGCAGAACTACCTTAACCGCATTCATTGAAGAGAAGTCTGCGGAGAGGGCGTTTGCCGAGCTGGGCGAAACCATTATCGAAGGCAGCCGTAACAACACGATGTCCCTCTTCGCAGGAAAATTGCTTAAGCGGCTCGGAGATACAGATGAGGCACACAATAAATTTCTTGAACGCGCCGAATCTTGCACCCCACCTTTGGAGGATGGTGAGCTTGAAACCATATGGCAAAGCGCCAGAAAGTTCTATAAGAAGGTGTGCTCTCAACCGGGATACATTGCCCCCGAGGAGTACAACGCACCCTCACCGATGAAGTGGGAAATGCCGATACCTTTTGAAAAAGCAAACCTACCGTCTTTTCCGATAGAGGCTTTGCCGAAGGTTGTCCGTGATTATGTAACAGCGGTAACAGAAAGCACACAGACTCCCGTGGATATGAGTGCTTCGGCGGCACTTGCCATTCTTGCGCTGTGTGAACAAGGAAAGTTCCGCATTCGCGGCAAGTCGGATTGGACAGAACCGCTGAACCTTTTTGTGGTAGTGGTAGCGGAGCCTTCAGAACGAAAGAGTGCCGTCATCAGCTTAATGACCCGTCCCATAAATGCATTTGAAGCGGACTATAACCGACAAAACGCAGCCGAACTTGAAAAAAGCAAAATGAACAAGAGAATCTTGGAACGTCGGCAAAAAGCCCTGGAGGACAAAGCTGCCAAAGGCAAAGTTGAGGATGGTGAGTTGGAGCAATTCGCACAGCAACTTGCTGCGTATAAGGAAAAGACACCTCTTCGTTTGTATGTGGATGATGTAACCACCGAAAAGCTCACCGCTGTTTTAGCAGACGGCGGCGGTAAGGCGGCCATCGTATCTGCCGAGGGTGGTATCTTCGATATGCTTTCGGGCATTTACAGCAAAAACGTCAATATCGACGTTATGCTAAAAGGTCACTCCGGCGACAGTATCCGTGTGGACCGTATCGGCAGAAACAGCGAAAGTATTATGAATCCTGCGCTGACGGTTCTGCTTATGGTACAGCCGAATGTGTTGTCGGGAATGATGCAAAACGGCACCTTCCGTGGCAGAGGCCTTACGGCAAGATTTCTCTATTGTATGCCCAAATCCATAGTCGGCAACCGCAGATACAGGATCGAGCCGATTCCGGCAGAGATAGCAAGGCAATATGACCTGCTTATTCGCAATCTCCTGGAAGAGGAACAAGGTGAAACTCCCGAGGAAATAACCTTGACCCCGGAAGCGGATGAAATGCTTGAAGCCTTTTCCTACGAGGTGGAAGCCAAATTGAAGACCGAATATGCGGATATGGCGGATTGGGCAGGTAAGCTTGTCGGTACAGTCCTCCGCATTGCAGGTGTTTTATGCCGAGCCTCGGTTTATCGCAACAACGGATTCTTGGAATCTGTCGAACCCTTGATGGTGGATGAACCCACAATGCAAAACGCTATCTCAATCGGCAGATATTATACAGAGCATTCCGCTGCGGCATTCTCCCTTATGGGTGCAGATGCCCTGGTAAAGCAAAGCGAGTATATGCTGGATGCCATTTGCAAAAGCGGTCTTACGGAATTTACTCGCCGTGACATTATGCGACTTTGTCGCAGTTTCAAAACAGCCGATGAAGTACAGCCGGTACTGAACCACTTAACCGAATACAGATACATTGCCCCTAAAGCGATCGACTCCCAAAACAGCAAAGGCAGACCTGCCGGTCAAACCTATCTTGTCAATCCTTATCTCTATGAGAAAGCATCATAAACAAGTTTTGTCCTTTATGTCCCTTTGTCACAAAGGTATGGGAATAAATAAAAATATAGAAAAAGTAATCGTTAAACTACTGCTTTCTATATACGGATGTTTACCCACATTCCCACGCTTACGGACAGCGTGACAAAAAGGACATAAATATTGGAAGGAGAAAAGGATATGGCAGAGATTGATGCAAAGCGGTACACCACTGTAAAGGTCATACCGCTGAATGAAGGTAGTGCCATCGTGGCATACGGCAATTATACCGCTGATCCAAGGTGGCATTTACTATATGAAAACCAGAGTAAAACATTTGACAACTTCAGCCAACTTTTCGAGTATTGCAACGCCAGGTTCAAGAAACCCTTCGGAGGTGTCTTATAGTGCGTTGTTCTGATATATGTGACAAAAAAGGACAACAGAAACAAATAATAAAAGGAGATGTAAGTATGTATAAAACTAAAAAGGACTATGCCCAGGATAAGCTTTGCCGTGAAATCGGCAATGGATGTCGTATTCTTCGTGTTGATGGAGAACGGTGCATTTACCGTGACTTCGGTAACGGATTTAATGTGGAGGTCAGCGGAACACACACCACAAGCAAGCGTAGAAAAGCATTTATCTTTTTGTGGTACGGGAGTGCGTTCACGATTACGTGCATAAAGGAAGTGCCGTTCTCTGAAATCGGTAACGTGATAAACAGGCTCTACGATTACACTTGTGAGCTTTGTCGCACCGGTGCCGCCACGGAAAAGAACCTCGGCGAACTTCGATACGAACGTCCGCAGGTTTGATGCAGATACCCCCAGGGGGTCTTAATCTCCGGGACTAAACCCTGTGCAACGGGCCAGGGGTTTTGTGAAGAAATTCGCATAAGTTTTTCGGGGGAATACCCCCGGGGGTGGTCAAATCTCTACGACCTTTCGCCTGTGCAACGGGCGTGGGGTCTCACGCAAAAAATCGCGAAATCAAACGGGGTATTAACCCCAAAATCAAACAAACCAAAATTATGGAGGTATTTTATACTATGAAAACAGCAAGAACCTATGAAGAACTCAAAGCATGTCTGGACGAAATGTCCGGCAAAACCGCCGAAAAGCAGGCGGATAAAACTGCAGAAGCCAAGAAGAAAGCCGAAGCATACAACACTGCTTTCTGGGAAACTATGCACACCGGTATGCCACAGAATGCATTAAAGGAAGGTAGTGACGGCTCAGGCGGCTACCTTGTTCCCGATACTTATGACGATAGACTTGTGCAGGCATTAAAGCAAAAGAATGTCCTTCGTCAAATTGCCACTGTCGTTCCTACAACGCAAAAATTAATTATTCCCATTTCCTTGGGAGAAGAAAACGCAAGCTGGATGCCGGAGAACGAGCCATACACGTTTTGCGAAGCTGAATTCGGTCAAATCGAGATCGATGCATATAAGCTCGGCAGCTCTATTCTCGTTTCTGATGAACTGCTTGAGGACGGTGGTGTTGACCTTGAAAAACATATCGAGGAAGCCTTTGCGCACCGAATCGGCAATGCTGAGGAATCTGCCTTTATCCGAGGAGACGGAAACGGAAAGCCGATTGGCCTTATCCATCAGGCGTATGTTGATAAGGTTACAGATGAAATCGGAAAAATCAGTGCGGATGATCTGGTCGATATGGAGTTTTCTTTGGCAGAAGCTTATCGCAAAAATGCGGTGTGGGTTATGTCCAACGATGCATATTGCAGACTTGGACAGCTGCGCCATTATCGTGGCAATCCTATTTGGAGTAACGGGCTTAATGAGGAAATGCCTATGAAGCTGTTCGGCTATCCCGTTTACATTTGTAACCATATGGATGATGTCATTCCCGGTGGCATTCCGGTAATGTTCGGTGATTTCAGTTACTACTGGATCGGCGACCGCGGCAAGAGAGTCATTAAACGCTTGGTAGAATGTTACGCTGATCACGGGCAGGTTGCCTTTATCACCACCGAGCGTGTGGATGCAAAGCTCGTCCTTCCCGAAGCGGTGAAGATGCTTAAGGTCAAGAGTGATAAGGAATAAGGTTAAGTGGGAGGGCGGCTTTCGGGTCGCTCTCCCTTACCTTTATAGTCATAGGAAGGAGATATGCCATGACACTACAAAACAAAATCGCCATTAACAATATGCGGCTTGAGGGGCATAACCCTTCCGTGATTGCTGCCACTTTAGGATTGTCTGCCGGGACCGTCCGTGCTCACATTCACAGATACCCGGAGATACCGAACACCAAGCTTTGCAAGAACTGCGGTAAACCCGTGCTTCAAACAGAAAAGCGCAGAGAGAAAAAGTTTTGTTCGGACAGTTGCCGAATGATGTGGTGGAACACCCACCGGGACTCGGTCAACCGCAAAGCCTATTATAATCTTACCTGCGAATACTGCGGAAAGGAGTTTGAGAGCTATGGAAACAAAAACAGAAAATACTGCAGCCGAATCTGCTACGTTGCGTCAAGACAAGCAGGATAAATACGCAACCGAAAATATGATGCTGTACCGAACCTCCCTGGCTCTTCTCAAGAGCCTTACGGAGGAGGACACTTTTACGGAAAAAGAGTATCGTAAGATATGCACAATACTCACGAAGAAATACGGATTATCTTCGGGTAGTATATTTGCGGAATCTGCTTGATATATCCGCCGTTTAGAGCGAATATGTAGTGACCTTAATTGATACAAAGGAGGTAAATGTATTGGAAAGGATCGTTACACAGACTCGTTTTGCCAAAACGGAATTGCCGAGAGCAAAACGGGTGGCGGCATACGCCAGAGTATCTTCCGGTAAGGATGCGATGCTCCACTCGCTTTCCGCCCAGGTGAGTTATTACAGCAAATTGATACAGAATCACGGCGGATGGGAGTACGCAGGCGTGTATGCCGATGAAGCTTTAACCGGTACAAAAGACAACCGAGAAAACTTTCAAAGGCTCCTTGCGGATTGCCGAAATGGAAAGGTGGATATGATTTTAACCAAGTCCGTTTCGCGCTTTGCAAGGAATACGCTAACCTTACTCGAAACCGTAAGGGAACTAAAGAATCTGGGTGTGGATGTTTACTTTGAAGAGCAAAATATTCATTCGGCAACCTCGGACGGTGAGCTGATGCTGACCATCCTCGCAAGCTATGCCCAGGAGGAAAGCCTCTCCGCCAGCGAGAATCAAAAGTGGCGGGTACGGCAACAGTTCCAAAATGGAAAACCCTGGCGCGGTTTTATGATGGGTTACCGCTACGATGGAGAGAAATACGTCATCGTTCCTGAAGAAGCCGAGGTGGTTCGTTCCATCTTTCGTGACTACCTTGATGGCAAGGGCGTTGTCGCCATTATGAAACGGCTCAATGAAGAAGGAATACTCACACAGCAGGGCTGCACCTGGCATCAAAGCGCCGTGAGCCGAATCCTTCGCAACTACGCCTACACGAGCAATCTTCTGCTTCAAACCAAATTCCGTGAGAATCACCTCACAAAACGCACCTTGGTAAATCACGGAGAGCTTCCGCAGTACCACGCAGAGAACAACCACGAGCCGATCATTGATATCGGCACCTATAACTTGGTACAACTGGAAATGGCAAGACGAGCGGAGCGGTTTTCAAGGCCACAAACGAAAACAGAATACCCTTTTACGGGACTTATCACCTGCGCCGGATGCGGAAAGCATTACCGCAGAAAAGTAACGAAAATGGGCCCCGTATGGATATGTTCGACCTACAACACCCAAGGCAAGAAATATTGCCCATCGAAAGCCATCCCCGAACCTACTTTGATGGCACTTGCCGCTGAGATTGATAATTTCAGTAAAATAACGGCAATTACAGCCGACAAAGATAACACCTTGATATTCTCCCTTGAAAACGGAGAAACAATCGTTAAACGACGGAAAGACCGCTCCCGCTCGGAAAGTTGGACTCCCGAGATGAGGGCAGCGGTCGGTAAGAAAACAAAAGAAAGGAGTAAGCAAAATGACAACAGCTAAAAATGTGACCGTAATACCCGCCACACGAAACTTGCACACGGGTATCCCTACCACCTCAAAGGCAAAACGCAAGGTCGCAGGTTACGCCCGTGTATCCACCGACAGCGATGAACAGTTCACAAGCTATGAGGCGCAGGTGGATTACTATACAAACTACATCAAAAGCCGTCCCGAATGGGAATTTGTCGAGGTCTATACGGATGAAGGTATCTCCGCACTCAACACCAAAAAGCGTGACGGCTTTAACCGAATGATAGCCGATGCCCTAAACGGCAAAATTGACCTCATCGTAACCAAGAGTGTAAGTCGCTTTGCCCGTAATACCGTGGACAGCCTCACCACCGTCCGCAAACTAAAGGACAAGGGCGTCGAGGTGTATTTTGAAAAGGAAAATATATGGACTATGGATTCCAAGGGAGAGTTGCTTATCACGATTATGTCATCCCTTGCCCAAGAAGAGAGCCGTTCCATTTCCGAGAATGTAACCTGGGGACAACGCAAACGCTTTGCAGACGGCAAAGTCAATATGCCGTACAAACAGTTCCTGGGGTACAAAAAAGGTGCAGACGGTCTGCCCGAAATCGTTCCCGAAGAGGCAGAAATCGTTCGCAGCATTTACCGAATGTTTGTGGAAGGTATGTCGGCAGGATCTATTGCAAAACACTTGACCGAAAACGGTGTACTCACGCCTTCCGGGAAAACAGTATGGCAACGGCACACGATTGAGAGCATTCTTCAAAACGAGAAATACAAAGGCTCGGCACTTTTACAAAAGAAGTACACCGTAGATTTCCTGCAGAAAAAGATGAAGATCAACGAGGGTGAAGTTCCGCAGTACTATGTGGAACACAGCCATCCCGCTATCATCGCACCGGAAGAATGGGAACGAGTTCAGTTGGAACTGAAACGCAGAAAGGATAGCGGCAGGCGCACCTTTTCCACCAGCCCCTTTGCCGGGAAACTCCTCTGCGGAGATTGCGGTGAGATCTTCGGCTCAAAGGTGTGGCATTCCAACAGCAAATACCGCCGAACCATATGGCAATGTAATGCAAAATTCAAGGGTGACACCATATGCGATACACCGCATTTGTATGAGGATGATATCAAGGAGCTGTTCGTGGTAGCATTAAGCAAGTTACTTGTTGACCGAGAAGCGCTTCTTGAGGACGGCAGGCTCATCCGCCACGAGCTGATGGATACCGCTGCGATCGATACAGAATGCGAGGAACTCCTCCAGGAGATAGACGTGGTCGCGGGTCTCATCCAAAAGTGCATCAACGAAAATGCCGTAAAAGCTATCGACCAAGATGAATATATCAGCCGATATAACTCCCTGGTGGAACGCCACGAAAAGGCGCAAAACCGCTATGACACCTTGCAGAAAAAACGTGACCGCAGGCTCATCCAGGCAGACATTATGAGCGGATTTCTTTTCGCCATCACCGAACTGGATACCCTACAGCTTCAATTCAACCCACCCCTCTGGCATACCACCGTTGACCATGTAACCGCATACGCAGATGAGCGTTTAGTGTTCCATTTCAAAAACGGCAGCGAGGTTGAGGTGAGGATATAATAAACAAAACAATATCCAACAACTTTGTAGTAATTTAATGCGCTGCAAAGTTGTTGGATATTTTCTTTATTTAATGTCTGAAATATTCTTCTAATGCATCTTTCATTTCAGCGTCTGCATCTTCTTCACAATCAGTAAAAGTCGAGGAGCCTTCGCTTATATCTACACAAACATTGAATCTTACATTCAGTTTAACATCATCCACTTCAACAAAACTCAAATGCTCTTCTGAATCAAATTTAATCAAAATATCGCATTCAACTTCCGCCAATGCTTCTTCAAAAGACACATTACTATATGCGGTAAAAATGTAAGCTCTATCCTCTTTATCCCAAATAGATCTATCTTCGTCCAAAATTGTGGCATAACCAGAAATTTCAAATTCCGCTGTTGTTCTTATTAATACACTATCTTCAGTAATTTTTAACGGTATAAACAAATCACTAACAGACTTTACTTTAATATTTGAAATTTCAGGATCATCTACTGTTTCATACCCCATTAGTTCAAATGCTTCAAGATCTATTAAAGATAAAATCTGCTTTTGAATTTCAGGTAAAGCCTCGTTGAAAATAGGCACTAATTCATCGCAATTCTGTAATGTACGAATTCCTTCTCCTATACTTTTTGTGAGGATTGCACGCGAAATACCAGATAGTGCTTTTTCCCAATCGGGATCATCAGAAATTATTAGCACGCACTTTGATGGATGCGATTGAATGTACTCTTTCAATGCAAGAAGTATGAAAGCATCAGGGAACTCGCTTTTTTTTGTTTCCACTGGAAGAAAACGGGGGTTCAGTAGCAAAATATTGTTCAAATATTTTTTCAACATCAGGATACGGCAATTCAACCGCTTTTTTATATTCTAATTCAAAAGCTTCAGTTAATTTGGAATGTAAATTCAAGTCATCAATTGAAGCGGTTATTTCATCGGCAGAGCAGTTGACCAGAGAAAAAACATCCTTGTATTTTCTCAACAAAACTTTCAAATTGGATAATTTACTAATAAGCTCCGATTCTCCGATATGCTTTTTGATTTCACCTTGTAACACTGGGTGTGACAAAAGTATTATTTTTCTTTCTTTTAACAAATCGAAAAAAGCGAGAAGAATTTTGTTATAAACCCCGATAAAGTCGCATTGTTCTTTATGATAAGCAGATGTATCGACAATAACAGCATCGATAGGACTCCAAGCGCCCATATAAATTCACCACCAAATTACATCATATTTTTTTATTATTATACACTATAAGCTTTTCAAATTCAATAAGTCGAATTGATAAAGCATTTCAGCTGTTTAACGAAATGCGGTTGTTTAACGATAGGTCGGCAGGAATGTTGGGGTAAGTCCCGGGGCAGGGCAATAAAAACAACGAAAAAAGCGTTGCATGATGGGTGGAATACTCCCAAAATGCAACGCTTGTTTTTATAAGTGCTTATTCTATCTATGTTTTTTGCGGTAAAATAACGATACCGCTGTCGACACGATTGTATCAACAGCGGTATCTGTTTTGGTTGCGGAGGCAGGATTTGAACCTACGACCTTCGGGTTATGAGCCCGACGAGCTACCAAACTGCTCCACCCCGCGATAAATATGCAACACATTTTCTATGTCTATAAGTTTACCATATATAATTTTAAATTTCAACTGTTATTTTCTTTTTCTATGTATTCGCCATATATTTTTTAAAATATCTCTAAAATATGTGCACTCGCAACAATTCCACTGCTAATTTCTCCCGATTATACTGTCATCTAATCCCACTGCTTTATTTTTTTCGATTATTTATTCCTTTACTTTTATCAAAAAAAATTATACAATATTTCTATTAAATTTATCCTCGGAGGACAATTATGAATTATGAAGATCAATTAGTTAAACTTAATAACGCTATACTATTACTTAATAAAGATATCGCAAGAAAAAATAATATAATAAAAAATTTAAAAAAGGATTATTCTGATTTGCAAAATTTTTCTCAATCAGAACTCCTTAACAAGGATAATCATATAAATAATATTTCCGAAATCATTACTACTCTTAATAACGAGATAAACTCTTTAAGAGATACCGTTTGTAATTTGCAAAATATTATCAATTCTCAGCAACAACAGATTGCCCAGCTAAATGATGTAATTGATTCTAAAGATGAGAAAATCCAGACTTTAAACGATTCTATCTCACAAAAAGATACTACGATAGCTTTGCTAAATGAACAAATCACGAAAATTTATGAATATCCTCCTATTAAATTAGCCCTGAAATTTCGTAGACTCTTTAAATAGTAGGAGGTGTGTTGTTTGAAAATTCCTTATAATATTTTAGAACAAGAAATATTAAATCAAAAACCTGCTGACAAGTATTCTGATGTCAACCTGCTTATCTTTATTCTTTGTGATCTGTCCTCTTTAATCGATATTGACGCTTCTAAGCTTTGTTATAGTCTTAATACTCAATCTTATCAAAATTATCAAATAAAGCCTATCAGCAACATCAACGATATTTATAAAACTCTTAACAAGTTAAGCCCTGATTATTTTATGATATTAAAACCTGAATTTTCTCTTGCTCCACACGCACTCTCACAATTAACTCTATCCATAAGTAAAAATAAGCCTGATATCATCTTTGCTAATGAGTACTACGGAGATTTTCTTTCTGAATCATTCAGCGGAGAGGTTTTTATTTCAAAATCAAATTTTTCCAAAAATAAACTCATTAACAATAATTTTTTTGGATATTGCTTTGCTATAAAATCAGACTTCTTTGTTCGTAATCACGCTGTTTTACCTTCTGATATTTCTCATCCGGCAACTTTAGTTTCTTCGCTTTCGGTTTTCACTGAAAACATCTTCTTTCTGAATAAGGTTTTGCTTTGCTTAGGCGATAGCTTTAAATGGACATACAATAAAAACAACAGTCTTAGAAAAAATTGTAAAAATTTGCTTTTCATTTCACACGAATCTACTCAAACCGGTGCGCCTGTTGCTCTGTTAGCTGTTATACAGGCTCTTGTTAAACTCGATTTCTCTATATTTGTTATATCTTATCAAGACGGCAAGCTTACAAATGAGTTCTCTTCTTCCGGGATAACTACTCTTCTTACTGATGATAATATGAATACTGTTGAAAGTCTTCCAAATATTATAAAAGATTTCGATCTCGTGCTTGTAAACACTGCAAAACCCTGTGAGACTATTGATAAACTGTTAAACACCAATGTCCCTGTCTTATGGTGGATACACGAATCTTTCCAGTTTTTTGAATATATAAAACCTAAACTGCCACTAACCCTTAGTGACAATATTAACATATATAACATAAGCACACGTTCTCAAACAGCGATGAAGAAAACAAAAGATAATTATTTAAGCAAAGGTATATTTAAGCCTATATTTAACGATTTTTCAGAAAATTTTACGCTCGATAGCAATATTACCTCTGTTATTGACAAAAACAAAATATCATTTCTATGTATCGGTACAGTCTACCCGATAAAAGGTCAGGATATACTCTGTAAAGCAATACTAAGCTTAGATAAAAGCTATCAGGAAAAATGCCAATTCATTTTTGTTGGCGAAAAATATGATGATGAAATATTTAATAATATAAATTCTCTTTTAAAAACTTTACCTGATAATACCACATATATAAATTCTTTGCCGCGGCAACAGCTTTTCAGCCTGATTTCTGACTGCGATTGTCTGATAGTTCCTTCAAGAGACGATAGCCTACCTAATGTTGCAATAGAGGCTATGATTTTTTCTACTCCTGTTATATGTTCTGAAAATGCTGGCATCTCAAGTCTTTTAAGTGATGGTATAAGCGGTTTTGTTTACTGTAATAACGATATTGATAACCTTAAAGATAAAATTATATATGCTGTTGATAATTCTGACTGTTTACCGGATATAGGTAAGAACGCACGAGTTATATACGAAAACAATTTTACTAAACAGGCTTTTAAAAACAATAGTGTGCCTATTATTCTTGATCTTATTAAATAATAATTACTAACTTATTTGAGGTGTTTTTATGAAAAAAGTTTTCCTGTTCACCGACGGTGCCTGCAGCGGAAATCCCGGTCCCGGCGGCTGGGCTGCTATACTTAAATATAAAGAAAATGAAAAAGAGCTCTTTGGTGCGGAAGTATTAACAACTAATAATAAAATGGAACTGACTGCTGTTATAAAAGGGCTTCAGGCGCTTAAAGAACCTTGTTTTGTAGAACTATACAGTGACTCAAAATATGTGTGTGATTCCATAACAAAAGGCTGGGCTAAAAGTTGGAAGGCTAATAACTGGAAGAAAAAAGACAGAAAACCTGCTTTAAATATAGATTTATGGGATGAGCTGTTAACTTTGCTTGATAAACACACTGTATCTGTTAATTGGGTAAAAGGACATTCAGGTCATCCTGAAAACGAAAGATGTGATACGCTGGCTGTAACTGCTATGAAAAATTTATAATAACTTATTTTAGTTTTATCTTGCGGTAGTCCTCACAAAAATTGTGGGGACTACCTTTTTATCTTAATACAATTTTAATGTCAAACAACCGACTCTAATACACATTTTATACTCTGTATGCAATAATTTAAGTAAGAAACTAAGCGTTGGAGGTAATAATATGAGACGAATTGCGAAACAATTATCTTCATCTCAAATTATCATACTTGGCTTTGCATCTGTAATTTTGGCTGGCAGTTTGCTTTTGATGTTACCGTTTTCTACACAGGACGGCAGGGGTGCAATTTTCACTGATGCTCTGTTCACAGCAACATCCGCAGTATGTGTTACCGGACTTGTGGTACAAGATACGGCAACCTATTGGAGCACATTTGGTCATATGGTAATAATTTCACTTATTCAAATTGGCGGTATGGGTGTTGTCACGATTTCTATTGCCATTTCAAAGGCATCAGGAAAGCAGATTAGTTTAAAACAGCGAAGCACAATGCAGGAAGCGATATCTGCGCATCAAGTGGGAGGAATAGTTGAGTTAACCGGGTTTATCATCAAGATGACAGTTATAATCGAGCTTCTCGGAGCGCTCATTATGGCGCCGACATTTTGTCGGGAATTTGGATTTTTTAAAGGATTGTGGTACGCTCTATTTCACTCAATTTCAGCGTTTTGTAATGCAGGCTTTGATTTGATGGGAGAAAAAGCTGCATTTTCTTCGCTTACACACTATGTAAATGATCCGATTATCAACTTTGCGATTATGGCACTAATCATCACAGGTGGTATCGGCTTTATGACTTGGGAGGATATTAAAAAAAATAAGCATCATATCAGAAAATACAGAATGCAGAGTAAAGTTATTTTCACAACAACAGCTTTGTTAATTATTATTCCGGCTCTATACTTTTTCTTTTTTGAATTTGGCGACAAACCACTGGGCGAGCGAATCTTGAGTTCTCTATTTCAGTCTGTTACGCCCAGAACAGCCGGATTTAACACATCAGACTTAACGCTGATAAGCCAGACAGGTACAGCAATCACTATTATTCTTATGATCATCGGTGGTTCTCCGGGGTCTACTGCGGGCGGAATGAAGACTACAACTTTAGCTGTATTGTTTTCTACAGCACTCTCTGTGTTCAGACGAAGAGAACATACACATTTTTTCAGACGCAGAGTAACAGATGAAGCTATAAGAAATGCTGCAACAATTTTAATAATGTACCTGGTTCTGTTTTTAACAGGCGGCTTTTTAATCAGTCGTATCGAAGGATTACCATTGCTTAGCTGTCTTTATGAAACAGCATCTGCTGTGGGAACAGTAGGCTTGACTCTTGGAATTACAACTGATTTAGGAATTGCATCACAGGTTATTTTGATTATGCTAATGTATACCGGCAGAGTCGGAGGCTTGACATTAATTTTCTCTGCTCTGTCTGCAAAACAGGGTAACACAGCACGACTGCCACAAGAAAAATTGACTGTAGGATAAGGAGAAAAAATATGGTATCTGTATTATTGATAGGCCTTGGCCGTTTCGGAAGACATATTATTATGAAGCTTAATGACCTTAATCATCAGGTTATGGCTGTTGACCTTGACGAAGAAAGGGTAAACGCTACACTGCCGTTTGTTACAAACGCTCAGATTGGTGACAGTACAAATGAAGAGTTTCTTTCCTCTTTGGGTATCAGTAATTTTGATGTTTGTATTGTTGCAATTGGAGATAATTTTCAAAACTCATTGGAAACAGCATCTTTATTAAAAGAGTTAGGAGCAAAAAAAGTAATCGCAAGAGCCTCAAGAGACGTACAGGAGAAGTTTCTTCTTCGCAACGGTGCAGATGAGGTAGTATATCCGGAAAAGCAGCTTGCAGCTTGGACTGCGATTAGATGCTCCTCTGAGCATATTTTAGAGTACATAGAGCTTGATAATGAATACTCCATTTTTGAGGTCGAAATACCATATGATTGGAGTGGAAAAAGTATTTTAGAACTGGATATACGAAAAAAATTCCGTCTGAATATTCTTGGTATCAGGACAAATGGAAAACTTAATATGAACATTATGCCAAATACAATATTAAAATACGGCACATCAATGTTAGTGCTTGGGCACGAAAAAGCAATTCATAAATGTTTTCGTATTTGATTTATAGTTTTTGATGAAAGGTAAGGGAGGGGTATTCCTAATGAGAGATCTACTGCTTATTTTGGTTCTTTTAGCGGTATTTGCCTTAGGATATTTTATAATGACGAAAGTTGATCTTTTCATAGAGGAAAACCGCCGCCTTACTCTTACAGAAAACAGACATAACAGCCCCCATATTCATATTGCGGCAGAATCTCCTATGCTTTTGGATTCTGTTGCAGCTCAATTAGAAGCATATTCTAACGCAGACCCTTTTGTAGAAATCTTTTTAAGTACAGGAAAAAAAGAACGGATTTTGCAAAAACTTATGGACGGCACTTTAGATATACTGCTTTTGACAGAAGTAAAAAAGGTCCCTTTAGATGAGCTGTGTGCAATGATTCAAATTCCATATCGTGCAGAAAGTATTGTATCATCTTCGCTTGGATTATCTTTTGAAAATCTTGATAAGGAAGATTATATTTTCGTTGTATGGAACAAGTTTGTTAAGTCTAAAGCCCGCGACCGAGTATTGTTTGCAATTGAATCAGAATATCGCTTACCCAAAAGCGATGCTAAAAAATATTCCTGATAGTTTTAACCTCCGCACTGTAGAAAAAAAATTTTTTATGTGATAGAATATAGAAAAACGGAGGTGAGGATAATGACACAAAATAGATATGAGTACCAAATAAAAGAATCTGATGAGCATATCCTTGTCTGTCTTTCTTCTGCACCTTCCAATGCCAAAATCATTCGTACTGCGGCTCGAATGGCAAATGTATTTCATAGTCAGTTTACAGCTTTATTCGTGGAAACCCCGGATTTTTCTGTTGCTTCAAAGGAAAACAAAAACCGCCTGCAAGAGAATCGCAAGCTTGCAGAGCAGCTTGGAGCTAACATTGAAATTGTATACGGAGAAGATATTCCGTATCAAATCGCGGAGTTTGCACGAATTTCTGATATTACAAGGATTGTACTCGGGCATAGCACAGTTACACGCAGACATCTTTTTGGAAAACCAACTCTGACAGAGCTGCTTTTGTCCTATGCTCCCGATATTGATATACATATTATCCCGGATAAAACCGTTGATACCTCATATTACCCTAAAAAAGCTAAACAAAAGTTTCATAGTATGCGTATTTTGAAAAACTCTTTCACAAGTGCGCTTATTTTGCTTTGTGCAACACTGTTGAGCCTGCTTTTTCACGGAATCGGTTTTACAAGTCCAAATATCATTATGGTATACATTCTTGGAGTTCTCCTAACCTCTATTGTAACATCACACCAGGTATACAGTTTGATTTCTTCTATTGCCAGTGTTTTTGTTTTTAACTATCTATTCACCGAGCCGCGCTTTTCTCTGACGGCTTATGAAACCGGCTACCCTATTACTTTTGTTGTTATGTTTTTAACCGCTTATATCACCGGTGCATTTGCTATTCGTTATAAGGAGCAGGCACGCCAATCGACTAAAATTGCACACCGCACGAAAATTTTGTTTGATACAGATCAGATGCTTTCAAAGGCTCACGGAAGAAGTGAAATTATAAAGATAGCTGCTGAACAGGTTATGAAATTATTAGGACGAAATATTGTCGTTTTTGAGAACTTGAAGGGGCAATTATCAGAACCTATCTTATTTTATACTGATTCAAAACCGGAATACGATATAGAAAAAGAGCGCAGGGCCGCTCAATGGGCACTAGAAAACAATTATGCTGCAGATTCTACGAATGAATTTTTTCTTGGTATACGCTATTTCTACTGGTCAATTCGCGCTAATGAACGGGTATACGGAGTAATTGGAATTGACTCATCTGCCGGAGAAATTGATGCATCTGAACACGATGTGCTTCTTTCAATTCTTGGAGAAACCGCACTTGCTTTAGAAAATGATCGTAATATAAAGGAAAAGGAAGCTGCAGCAGTTTTGGCAGAAAACGAGCAGCTTAGAGCTAATCTGCTAAGAACAATCTCCCACGACCTGCGAACACCGCTTACTACAATTTCAGGAAATGCAAGTAACCTTCTTAATAATGCAGGCTGTTTTGATAAAGAAACAAAACAACAGATTTATGCTGATATTTATAACGATTCCATTTGGCTTGCTGACCTTGTTGAAAATTTGCTATATGCCACTCGAATTGAAGATGGATATATGATTTTGCAAACCTCTACAGAGCTTCTTAGTGAAATTATAGAAGTAGCTATTCAGCACATCAGCAGAAAAGCTGTTTCTCATTCAATTAAGGTTATTTATGAAGGTGATTTTTTGCTCGTCAAAGCAGACGCCAAACTAATTGTTCAGGTTATCACCAATATTATAGACAATGCCCTTAAATATACGCCTGATGGCACGAAGATCACTTTGAAAGCAGAAAAAACAGATAATATGGCACAGATAATGATTTCAGATACCGGCGATGGTCTTTCTGATGAGCAAAAACAAAAAGTCTTTGATAAATTCTACTGTGGTGAAAATAAAATTGCAGATAATCGCCGCAGCCTTGGCTTAGGACTTTTTCTTTGCAAAGCTATAGTCGAGGCTCACGGAGGAACAATCTGTGTCAAAGATAATCACCCGAAGGGGACTACCTTTAGCTTTACCCTGCCATTAGAGGAGGTTATTTGTCGTGAATAAGTTTCAGATATTAGTTGTTGAAGATGATGTACCGGTACTGAATCTGATTACAACCACATTAAAGGCCCATAACTATCGGTTCATTACTGCAGTTAACGGTGAATCTGCTGTATCAGAAACCGCATCACATAATCCTGACATAATTTTGTTGGATTTAGGCTTGCCGGATATTGATGGTGTGGAAGTAATCCGTCGGATTCGCAGTTGGTCGTATGTACCGATAATAGTCATCAGTGCAAGAAGCGAAGACAGTGATAAAATTGATGCATTGGATGCTGGTGCAGACGATTATCTGACAAAGCCGTTCTCTGTTGAAGAGTTGTTAGCTCGTCTTCGTGTTACTCAAAGACGACTTGCATTGATGCATAATATTGGTAATGAACAGGCGATTTATCAAAACGGTCTTTTGAAGATCGACTATTCAGCCGGCTGTGCGTGGATTGGCAAAGAAGAATTACATATGACGCCGATGGAATATAAGCTCTTGTGTATTCTGGCAAGAAATACCGGCAGAGTTCTGACGCACAAGTTTATTTTACAAAATGTCTGGGGAAGCAGTTGGGAAAAAGATATTAGCACTCTTCGTGTTTTTATGGCAACTCTTAGAAAAAAACTTGAATCAGCACCTAATTCACCGCAATATATCCAAACTCATATTGGTGTTGGATATCGTATGAATAAGGTGGAGTAATGCTGTAGGTCTTTATCTTTTATATTCTTAGTTTATTATAATATAAATAATAAACTATTAAAAAAGTTTAATACTCCCCCATTGTTTTCTTTGGACTTAACTGTATTGTTTTTTATTTGTTACCATATTTTACTTATGTTGACATAATAACATCCATTTGTTAAAATTAACACATAAAATATAAAGGTGAGGTAGTGTAATGTTTGATAAGATTGTTACATTTTTAAATGATGCACTCTACAGCTATATACTTATTATATTGCTTTTGCTCTGTGGTCTGTATTTTACATTCAAAACAAAGTTTGTACAGTTTAGGCTATTAGGTGAACAGATTCGTTCTGTTACTGAAAAGCCTGACGGAAAGGGTTTTTCTTCATTTCAGGCTCTGATGGTTTCCACAGCTTCTCGTGTAGGTACCGGAAACATCGTCGGCGTTTCAACTGCTTTATGTCTTGGCGGATTCGGTTCTGTATTCTGGATGTGGATTATTGCCATCATAGGAAGCGCATCAGCATTTATTGAAAGTACGCTTGCGCAAATTTACAAAAAGAAAGCTCCTGACGGCAGTAGCTATGGCGGTCCTGCTTATTATATCGAGGCAACTTTAAAAAATCGTGTAGTATCTGTAATATTTGTAGTGCTGCTTATCATCACTTATGGAGTCGGTTTTAATATGCTCACTTCATATAATTTACAGTCAACTTTCTCTTCCTATTCTTTCTATGACCCTCAGACTACACCTTTTATTATCGGGGCAATTCTTGCGGTTATTATCGCTTACTGTCTGTTTGGTGGCGGTAAAAGAATTATAAAGGCCACAAGCTTAATCGTTCCGATTATGGGTATTACTTATATACTTGTAGCAGTTTTGGTTACCCTTATGAATTTTACTGCTCTTCCTGCGATATTTACAAGAATTTTTACTGAAGCTTTTGATTTTAATGCTATATTCGGAGGTCTTAGCGGTTCGTGTTTGATGTACGGTATTAAACGCGGCCTGTTTAGTAATGAGGCCGGTGTCGGTTCTGCTCCAAATGCCTCTGCTTCTGCTGATGTAAGCCACCCTGTAAAGCAAGGACTTGTTCAGGTTCTCTCTGTTTTTATCGATACCATCCTTGTTTGCTCGGCTTCTGCATTTATGTGTATGAGCTCAGGTGTCCAGCCTACTGCAGAGCTTTCAGGCGCACCTTATGTACAAAAATCTCTTGAGGCAACTTTTGGTTCTTTCGGCCCAATATTTATCACAGTGGCTATGATTCTCTTTGCTTTTACTACCCTATTGGGTAATTTATTCTATGTTGACCAAAGTATGGCTTATTTGCTTGGTAGACTTCCAAGCGAAACTTTTAAAAAAGTTTATTACATAATAGCTTCACTTGTTATTTTCGTTGGATCTATTTTAAGCGCCGATTTACTTTGGGGTCTTGCTGATATTTTTATGGGCGCTATGGCACTTATCAACTTGCCGGTTATTGTTATCTCCAGTAAATACGCAATCCGTGCTCTTAACGATTACACAAATCAGCGACAGCTCGGCAAAAACCCTACGCTTTGTGCTAAGGACATAGGTATAAGTGATAAACTCGACTATTGGCAGTAATAAATATATATAATAAAATGGGTTGTTTCACAAAAAATGTGATGCAACCCATTTAAAATTTTATAATACATTAAACTCAGATAAAAATGCACTGTCCAAAGCAATCAGGACAGTGCATTTAATACTTTAAAATTATTTTTTCTTGTATTTTATAAAGCTATAGCTTTCTAAAACCTTGAAATATTTTGCAAGTCGTTCATAAAGAGGTTCAGACTTTTCGCCGAAATGCTCCTTTACAAACTCTCCAATTTCTATTATATCTCTTTTGCCATCAATAAGCGGCCAAACAAAGCTACCCATTTCATCAAGATGAATGTAACTGACTTTTGGCTTTTTTAAAAGCTTTTGTGCAATCTTATTAAAAACACCTTTGTTATCAATTTCAAGGGTTATAATCCCATTTTCATCAGTTGAATAGCGTTGAATCTGCCTTAATGGCACCTGTTCAAGATAATTTTTACCGTTATTCTTCTTCATTATTTACAACCACTTTATTTCGTTTTGCCCAAAGAGTATTTTTAAGGAATACAAGCACTATAATTGCAAACAATGCAATTCCGCCAAGGTCTAAAACAGTCGCCGGAATATTACCTGAAATATCAAGAACTTGGTCTAAGCCGAAGACTGCTAAAAGTGCAAGTGCGATGCCTATAAGACCTTCACCAGCTATCATACCTGATGAGAACAAAATGCCGTCATTTATAACATTTTCGCGGTTAGTTTTCTTCATTTTCATCTTGTCAAACAACAGACGAATAAGACCACCGACCATAATACAAGCATTAAGCTGAACCGGAAGATATATACCGATTGCGAAAGGCAAAACAGGAATACCAACCATTTCAACAACAACTGCGATTGCAGCACCTGTGAAGACTAAAGCCCACGGCAGATTAGCATCCATAACACCTTCAACGATAAGCTTCATAAGTGTTGCCTGAGGTGCAGCGAGCTGTTCAGAGCCAAAGCCCCAAGCCTGGTCAAGAAGATAAAGTGTGCCGCCGATAGCCAAAGCAGAAGCCACAACACCAACAATCTCAGCAGTTTGCTGCTTTTTAGGAGTTGATCCTAAAAGATAACCTGTTTTAAGGTCTTGTGAAGTATCACCCGAAATTGCCGCAACAATACAGATAATTGAACCAATCGCAATAGCACTTGCCATACCTGCAACACCGTCGCTGCCTGTGAGTTTAAGAATCAAAGTTGCAATCAGAAGTGTAGCGATTGCCATACCGGAAACAGGGTTATTACTGCTTCCAACAATACCAACCATTCTTGAAGAAACAGTGGCAAAGAAAAAGCCGAAAACAACAATTATAATAGCGCCGATAAGATTAACAGGAATAGCCGGAACAAGCCAGATAAGAAGTGTTAAAACCAAAACAGCAGCTAAAACGATCTTCATACTTAAATCCTTAGAAGTACGTTCATTTGAAACCGCACCGGATCCCTTAATGCTTCTTAAAGCGCCTGTGAAGGTTTTAACTATAAGCGGTAGAGATTTAACAAGACTTATAATACCACCTGCTGCCAAAGCACCTGCGCCTATGTAACGAATGTAGCTGCCCCAGATAGCGCTTGCGCCGCCTTCTGCAAACATCTCGCCAATGGTTTGGTCTACACCGGGATAAAGAATAGTGTTTTCACCAAAAAGCACTATTAAGGGGATTAGAACCATCCAGCTTAAAACACCGCCCGCAAACATATATGATGAAATACGAGCTCCACAAATATAACCAACTGACATAACAGCAGGATAAATTTGTGTACCGATAGTACCCATAAAGCCCTTTATCGTATAGGAAACCTCACCCGAAACAGCTTTAAGACCATCAATAATAAACTTAAAAAGTGCCGCAAAGCCCATACCTGCAAAAACAGTAGAGGCATTAGCTCCACCCTTTTCACCTGCTAAAAGCACCTCTGCACAAGCGGTGCCTTCAGGATAAGGAAGGGTTGCGTGTTCCTTAACAATTAAGGCATTACGAAGGGGCACCATAAAGAAAACACCTAAAAGGCCGCCGATTAAAGCGATAAGTGTAATTTCTAAAATTCCGGGCTTATCCATTTTGCCCTCTGCTGCCCACAAAAACAAAGCAGGTAAAGTAAAAATTGCACCTGCTGCCAAGGATTCACCGGCCGAACCTGCAGTTTGAACGATGTTACTCTCTAAAATAGAGTTCCTGCGCATAATAATGCGAATAACACCCATTGCAATAACAGCAGCCGGAATTGATGCTGATACCGTCATACCAACACGAAGACCAAGGTATGCGTTGGCTGCGCCAAAAACTACTGCCAATAAAACACCCATTATAATAGATGTAACAGTAAGCTCTGCAGTTACCTTTTCGGCGGGAATATACGGCTTAAAATCTTTTTTGTTATCCATACTCTCTCCATTCCGTCGAAAAACGACTTTTAAATTTAACAGCCCTTCTATGATACCATAAAATCCGACTTAATACAATAAATTCATTTAATTTTTTTAAGAATTTCTAATAAGAGGCCATATGTGCGATCGATTGATGAAATACTTGCGCGTTCGTTTACAGTGTGAACATCAAAAAGTGAAGGACCGATTGCAATGCAGTCGATGTCTTTAATTTTTGAAGCGAAAACCGCACACTCAAGCCCTGCGTGAATAGCCTCAGCTTTTGGGGTTTCACCAAACAAATCTTGATAAGCTTCAAAATAAATTTCACGCAAGCGTGAGTTCTTACGGTATTCCCAAGGAGGATACATTCCGTCAGTTTCATATTCAGCGGTAATTTGCTTTGAAAAACATTCAAGTCTTTCAATTAGAGCATTTAACGCTGTTATTTTGTTGCTTCTTAATGCAAACTTCATTGTAATATTGCTTTGATTGGTTTTTAAAATGCCAAGATTTAATGAAGTTTCGACCAAATTCTCAATGTCAGCACTCATATTAACAATTCCGTTAGGAACACAGCTTAAAGCAAAAATAAGGTTTTGTGCAGACTTATTATCAAGCACTTCAAATTCACCGCTGTTACAAATTTCAACTTCAAATTCAAAGCTCGGCTCGGCTGATTTAATCTCCTGCGAAAGCTCATTAAGACAATAATTGGCAAATTTAGCAAACTCGTCACCAACTTGTGTGCAAAGCGTAATTTCGCAACAGTTAGCAATAGCGTTGGTTTTGTCGCCACCGTTTATCGAAATAATACTAAAATCAAATTTGCGGCCTAATTTATAAAGCAGTCTTCCGCTCAAAAGGTTAGCATTATAACGGTTTTTATTTATATCAATACCTGAATGACCACCCAAAAGCGACGACAGCACAATGCTTATCTTCGTGCCGTTTGCACTGCATTTGTTAATTGGCAGCGTTATTTTAAAATCCGCACCGCCCGCACAGGAAACTGTGACGATGCCGTCTTCCTCAGAATCGAGATTTATCATTCTTTTTGCATTAAGACAAGACATATCCAACACAGCAGCACCCAGCATACCAATCTCCTCATCTGTTGTTAGCACTGCCTGAATTTCAGGATGAGAGATACTGTCATTTTCTAAAATTGCAAAAATCATCGCAACAGCAATACCGTTATCAGCACCCAAGGTTGTAGCATCAGCCTTTATAAAATCACCCTCGATATATGTTTTCAAGGAATCATTTAAAAAGTCAAAATCGCTGTTGGCAGTTTTTTGGCATACCATATCCAAATGTCCCTGCAGTATAATCGGCTCAGCTCGTTCAAAGCCTTTAGACGCAGGCTTAAAGATAACCACATTTTTGGCATCGTCAACCAGGTAACGAAGCTTGTTTTTTTGCGCAAATTCAACACAATAACGGGAAATCCTATCCATATCGCCTGACCCGTGCGGAATACTGCAAATCTCCCAAAAATAATCAAACACGCGCTTACTCTCATAATTTGTCTTCACTTGCATAATAACTCATTCTCCTAAAATATATTCACATAATTATATCATAATTTAAAAGCTGTATCAACAAGAAACACTTTCTTGTTTTACTGTCCGAATATATCCAATTAAATCGTAAAAGAAGGCTCTGACCATTATAGCCAAAGCCTTCTTTATTATTCTAACGCCACTTTAACGAAAAATTAGCTTCTCCAAACTCCGTTTTCGTCTACATAGTAGCCGTCAGGGGTAGTTGTGTTTTTAAGCATTAGGCCACTTTCACTGAAGTAGAACCAATCTGCGCCGTCGGACCAAGCAATAAACTGCCAGCCTGTTTGCATTACTCCTGACTCGCTTAGATAATAAAACTCGTTTCCGATTTGTAACCAGCCTGTTTGCATTATTCCGGTGCCATTTATTGCATCAAAGTAGAACCATTGTCCTTCCCAGCCCGGAATATCGTTTTGCCAGCCTGTTAAGGCTTTTCCGTCTTTATAATACTGCCAGTTGCTTCCTGCTTTATACCAGCCTTGTTTTGCAGGCTCACCAGGCTCGCTTGGGTCATCTGATGGGGTATCAGGTTCGCTTAATCTTCCGTTTTCATCTACATAGTAGCCGTCAGGAGTAGTTGTGTTTCTTAACATTATTCCGTTGTCGTCAAAATAGAACCAATCTGTGCCGCCGGACCAGGCAATAAACTGCCAGCCTGTCTGCATTACGCCTGATTCGTTTAGGTAATAAAACTCGTTTCCAATTTGTAGCCAGCCTGTTTGCATTACAAAAGTGCCGCTAATTGCATCAAAGTAGAACCATTGTCCTTCCCAGCCCGGAATGTCATCGTGCCAGCCTGTTAGGGCTATTCCGTCTTTATAATACTGCCAGTTGCTTCCTGCTTTATACCAGCCTTGTTTTGC
>JAUMXZ010000003.1 GCA_030528905.1 Clostridia bacterium
ATCCTCTCCGATTTATTCTTGTCTCTTTTTTCTTCGTCCTCGTTTTAACTCTTCTACACTTTAAAGACCGCAAAATATATGATTTTATATATAAATACCGCTACTTATTAGCCTCTTTAGTCCTCATACTATGCGTGTTCTTTAAATTAAGCGGCTCATCTGTTGGCTGCTGGAACCAATGTATGGGCGACGGTGTAATTACTAACGAGGGGGTTCTTTGGGGCGAATCCCGGGCTCTTAGAGGCGATGAGTGGGCGACTAATACTCCTATGGCCATATCTCAGCATTTTAATAATTACTCCTACTTTACAAATATCATAAGAGGTGACCTGACTGACAGCTTTATCGTATATGGACAGCCTGTTTTGTCTTTTGCTGAAATCTTCAGACCTTTTCATTGGGGTTACTTGATTTTAGGCTCAGAAATGGGACTTTCTTTCTTTTGGTGTGCAAGATTTATCGCTCTTTTTATGATAAGTTTTGAATTCTCTATGATGTTTTTCAAAAAAAATAAACCGTTTTCCCTGCTCTATGCAGTATTTATTACCTGTTCTCCTGTTTTGCAGTGGTGGTTTGCTATAAACGGCTTGGCTGAAATGCTGATCTTTGGCCAGCTTGCTGTTATAATCATAAACCTATATATGAAAACCGATTCATATATAAAAAGAATTCTCTTTGCCTTCATAATCTATATCTGTGCGGGCGGATTCGTTTTAACTTTCTACCCGGCCTGGCAGATACCGTTTGCTTATGTGTTCCTGGCTTTAGCTGTGTCTGTAATAGTAAGAAACTTCAAAACTTCAAAACTCAGCCTTCTAAAAGACGGCTTGATATTACTGACTACCATCATTTTACTCGCTGTCAGCCTCGGACTTATTATTATGACCTCCTTTGACACTATACAAGCCGTTCTTAATACGGAGTACCCCGGAAAGAGAATGTTGCTCGGCGGAGATGAAAAAGACCGCTTTTTTGCTTACCCTTCCAACCTTTTCTTTGCTTTTGACGGCGCACTGCCGCCTAATGTCTGTGAACAAGCTCTCTTTTTAGACTTCTCTCCTTTAGGTATTATCCTTGCTTTATTTATTATGATAAAAAACAAAAAGCCGGATTCTATTCTCGTTTCTTTAATAGCCATAAACGCTTTTCTTATCTCCTACTGTGTTGTCGAATTTTCACCACTTCTTGCTAAGCTCACTCTTATGACTTATAGTGCCTCAGGACGGGAAATTATTGTTATATCCTTTGTTAATTTGCTAATTCTCTTTCGGGCATCTGCTATGCTTAGTGATAGTTCTATTTTGTATAAGCGTTTATCGAAAAACACTATCTCTTTTGATAAGTTTAAGCCTTTTATCGTAGTTCTTACTTCTCTTATCTTTGCTTTTACTGTTTCTTATCTTTGCCGCAGAACTTTCCCTGATTATATGCTCTTAGATAAATTCATTATAGCTTTTATCTTTCTCTTCCTTGGTGCTTTATATTTTATTGCTCCTAAATTCAAAGTCTGCAAAAAATTCATCCTCCCTCTTATTGCTGTTTTCTTAATCGTTATTGCCTCTTTTGTAAACCCTATAAGAAAAGGCCTGGATGTAATATATGAAAACGATATTTATAAAAGTGTTTCAAATGTCACTTTGCAAGATAAAGATGGTATCTGGATTATGGAAAGTATGGATTACCCTTCTACTAACTTCTCTATAATGGCCGGTGCTCCTACTGTTAATTCTACTAATGTCTACCCTAATATGAATCGCTGGGCTTTGCTTGACCCAGATGGTGAATATTCTGAAATTTATAACAGATATGCTCATATAAAAATTGTACTGCAGCCTGACTCTAATGGCGATACTTATTTTGAACTCATTTCTCCTGACTATTTCCTCATTATGCTTAATATTAACGATCTTCAAAAACTTAATATTTCTTATATTCTCTCTGCTAATAATCTGGAAACACTTTCTAATGATTCTGTTGTCATTTCTAAAATAGACGAAGCTTCAATGTCTGATAATCACCAAAATATATTTAAGGTAACTTATAACCAATAAGGAGGTTTTAATTTCTATGCAAGTTGCTGTTTTAATTCCCTGTTATAACGAGGAAAAAACTATTAAAAAAGTTGTTTTAGACTATAGAAAGGCTCTTCCTGATGCTGATATCTATGTCTATGACAACAATTCAACCGATAAAACTGCTCAGATTGTAAATGATCTTAAACTAAATGACGACAAACTCTTCTTAAAACACGAGTACCGTCAGGGTAAAGGTAATGTCATAAGAAGTATGTTTCGCGATATTGATGCTGACTGCTATTTAATGATCGACGGAGATGACACTTACTCTGCTGATAATGCTCCTGAAATGGTATCTTATGTCCTGTCAAACCAGGCTGATATGGTCGTTGGCGACAGACTCTCCTCTACCTATTTTACCGAAAATAAAAGACCGTTCCACAATTTCGGAAATGTTCTTGTCCGCAACCTCATTAACTTTATCTTTAAATCAAATATTAACGATATTATGACCGGCTACAGAGCTTTTAGCAAATCTTTTGTCAAAGGCTTTCCTGTTCTCTCCAAAGGCTTCGAAATCGAAACTGAGATGACCATTCACGCTGTTGATAAAAACTTTTTAGTCAAAGAAATTCCTATATCTTACAAAGACAGACCCGATGGCAGTGAGTCAAAACTTAATACCTATTCCGATGGATTTAAAGTCCTGAAAACTATTTTCAAACTCTTTAAAGATTACAGACCTCTTGCTTTTTTCGGTATATTCTCCCTTTTGTTCCTCATCGCAACGTTGATTTTACTTATCCCTGTTATGATAGATTATTCCAAAACAGGCCTTGTTGCAAGATTTCCCACTCTTATAGTCTCCGGTGTGTTCGGTATATTCTCACTGCTCTTGCTCAGTGTCGGTATACTTCTTGATGTCGAAGTCAAAAAACATAAACAACTCTACGAGATCCTTATGAATATGCAGCATAAAATTGATAATATTCGCTAATCTTTTTCATATATTGTTTGCTTGTTTTTGAAAAAAGGTATATAATGTCTATGTGTAGATTTTTATGTGGTTTCGTGAAAGGAGAAAGTAATTTATGCTTAATAATAAACGTGCCTACCTGCTCTTGGAAAACGGTAGCTTATTCGAGGCTGATCTGTTCGGTTATGATGAATTTGATGACCTTTGCGCAGAGATTGTTTTTAACACTTCAATGGTAGGATATACTCAAACTCTTACTGACCCTTCTTACTATGGTCAGATGATCGTTCAAACTTTTCCTCTTATCGGAAATTATGGCGTGAACCCTTTGGATTTCGAAAATGAAAAATCTTATGTCCGTGCTTATATAGCAAGAGAATTTTGTAAAGAACCCTCAAATTTCAGAAGCCGTTATTCTATAGAAAAGTTCTTAATAGATAATAAAATACCCGCCCTTTGTAATATAGATACCCGTGCCCTTACTAAACAGCTGAGAACCTGCGGTACTATGAATGCAATAATCTTAAAGTCTTTTGATGAAAATGATAAAGACAAGATACTGAAAGAACTTAAAAATTGTAAAATTACCAACGCTATTGCAAAAGTAAGTACAAAAGAAAGTATCTTCCTTTGCTCTATGCGCCCTTATAGAATAGTTATAATGGATTTTGGCTGCAAAAAAAGCGATGTATATGAGTTTATCGGGGAAGATTTCGATGTCATTATCGTTCCTTATGATACTACTGCTCAAAAAATTAAACAGCTTAATCCTGATGGCGTTCTTCTTTCAGATGGTCCCAGCGACCCTATGGAAAATACTGAAGTTATCAGCGAAATTAAAAAACTTTCTCAAATGAATATGCCTATTTTAGGCGTCGGTATGGGCCACCAGCTCCTCGCTTTGGCAAATGGTGCTAAAACTAAAAAATTAAAATATGGTCATAGAGGCTCAAGCCAGCCTGTTAAAGATGTCAATTCCGGAAAAGTATATATCACTGCTCAAAATCACGGCTATGTCGTAGATAGAGACTCTCTTTCCGATAATATGCATATGAGATTTGTAAACATAAATGATAACACCTGCGAGGGTATTGAATATACCGATATCCCTGCTCTGTCCATTCAGTTTAATCTCAAACTTTGCGCCGGCGCACAAGATAGCAACCTTTTGTTGGATGAATTTATTTCAATGGTAAAGGAGAGAAAAACAAATGCCTCTAAATAAAAATATCAAGCGTGTTATGGTTATTGGCTCAGGACCTATCGTTATCGGACAGGCTGCTGAATTCGATTATGCCGGAACTCAGGCTTGCAGAGCTTTGAAAGAAGAAGGCCTCGAGGTAATCCTCGTCAATTCAAACCCCGCTACAATTATGACCGATAATGCTATGGCTGATAAAATCTATATCGAGCCTCTGACCCTTGCAACTGTTAAAAGAATTATACAAAAAGAACGCCCTGACAGCTTACTCTCTACTTTGGGCGGCCAAACCGGTCTTACTCTTTCTATGCAGCTTGCTAAATGCGGCTTTTTGAAAAAGTATGGCGTTAAACTTTTAGGTGCTAACCCTGAAACTATAGATAAGGCTGAAGACAGATTGCTCTTCAAAGAAGAAATGCAAAAAATCAACCAGCCTGTCATCCCTTCTGTCGTTGTCAATGATGTGTCAACTGCTATAAATTTCGCAAATGAGATAGGCTACCCTCTTGTTGTAAGACCTGCTTTTACTCTCGGCGGTACCGGCGGCGGTATTGTCTTTAATGAAACCGAACTGATAGAAATTGCTACAAACGGTTTGCAGGCTTCTCCTATACATCAGGCTCTTATCGAAAAATGTGTATCAGGATATAAAGAAATTGAGTTCGAAGTCGTCAGAGATGCCAATGATAATGCAATAACCGTTTGCTCTATGGAAAATGTTGATCCTGTTGGAATCCATACCGGCGACAGTATTGTTGTCGCTCCTGCTTTGACTCTTTCAACTAAAGAGTATACTATGCTTCGTCAGGCTTCTATAGATATCGTTCGTTCTCTGAAAGTAGAAGGCGGCTGTAACTGTCAGTTTGCTCTTGAGCCTAACAGTATGGAATATGCTGTTATCGAAGTTAATCCCAGAGTTTCACGCTCTTCTGCTCTTGCTTCAAAGGCTACCGGTTATCCTATTGCTAAAGTTGCTACCAAAATAGCTATCGGCTACACTCTTGATGAAATCAGAAATACTATTACCGGTAATACTTTTGCCTGCTTTGAACCTGCTATTGATTATGTTGTTGTTAAATTCCCTCGCTGGCCCTTTGATAAGTTTATATATGCAAAACGCTTACTCGGGACTCAAATGAAGGCAACCGGCGAAGCTATGTCTATAGGCCAGAGCTTTGAAGAAGCTATTATGAAAGCTGTGCGTGGTGCTGAGATTTCTCAGGATAGCCTGAATAATCCAACTATGGCAAGCTATTCTGATGAAACTATTATTAAAAAACTCTCTTTTTGCGACGATTTAAGACTCTTCCTTGTCTTTGAAGCCTTGAAACGCTCAATATCTGTTGATGAAATCAATAAAATCACAAAAATAGATAAGTGGTTCTTAAATAAACTCTTAAATCTTGTTAATATGGAACGCGAACTTTCTAAACAAAATACTGAATTTATAGACGAAGAACTTTACTTCAAAGCTAAAAAACTCGGCTATACCGATAAACTGATCAAAGAGTTCTCCGGCTGTAAAATTAAAAACCCTATACTGCCAAAATATAAAATGGTCGATACTTGTGCTGCTGAATATGAAGCTGAGACACCTTACTTCTATGCAAGCTATGATTGCGAAAATGAGGCACTTCCTTTTGTCGAAAAATCTAAAGACAAGAAAACTGTTATCGTATTCGGCTCCGGTCCGATAAGAATAGGTCAGGGTATAGAATTTGACTACTCCTGCGTTCACTGCGTTTGGGATCTCAAGCGTATGGGCTATGAGGTGGTTATGGTTAATAATAACCCGGAAACTGTTTCTACTGACTTTGACACTGCAGACAGGCTTTATTTTGAACCACTTACCAAAGAAGATGTTCTCGGAATTATAAATACTGAAAAACCTTTCGGTGTCGTTGTGGCTTTCGGCGGACAAACTGCTATAAAACTTACTAAATTCCTCGACCAGCTAGGCGTTAATATATTAGGCACTTCTTTTGACGGTATAGATATGGCCGAAGACAGAGAACGCTTTGATGCCTTACTTGAAAAATATCACGTAAGCAGACCTCAGGGTGTTACTGTTATGACTCTTGATGAAGCCCTAAAAGCTGCTAATACTCTTGGCTACCCTGTTTTACTCCGTCCCTCATATGTCCTTGGCGGACAAAATATGATAATCGCTTATAATGATAATGATATAGAAGAATATATGGGTGTAATCCTTGCTCAAAACATCGAAAACCCCATACTTATAGATAAATATCTTATGGGTACTGAGCTTGAAGTTGATTTGATCTGCGACGGCGAAGATATCTTAATCCCCGGTATTATGGAGCATATCGAACGCGCCGGAATCCATTCCGGAGACTCTATCGCTGTTTATCCTGCTTTTAATATCAGAGATGAAATGGTCGAAATTATGGTCAAAACTTCTGCTAACCTTGCTCTTTCTCTTAAAACTAAGGGCCTTATCAATATCCAATACCTGATCTATGAAGATCAACTCTATGTCATCGAGGTTAATCCTCGTTCCTCAAGAACTATCCCCTATATCAGTAAGGTAACCGGTATTCCTATGATAGACCTTGCTACACGAGCTATGCTCGGCGAAAAATTAAAAGATATGGGCTATGGTACCGGACTTTATAAAAATTCTGCTTATACCGCTGTTAAAGTCCCTGTGTTCTCGTTTGAGAAACTTATCAATGTTGATAACCAATTAGGCCCTGAAATGAAATCTACCGGCGAAGTCTTAGGTATCGGCTCTACTCTTGAGGAAGGCTTGTTTAAAGGCCTTGTTGCTGCCGGCTATAAAATGGAAAAATCAGGCGGCGTCTTAATAACTGTCAAGAAAGCCGACCAAAATGAAATAGCTCAGGTCGCTGAAATCTTCGATGAACTCGAATTTGAAATATATGCTACTGAAGGTACTGCCAAGGCTTTGGAAAATTCTAATATACACGCTCATGTTGTTAATAAAATCAGTGAGTCAAGCTCACATAACACCTTAACCTTGATCGAAAGCGGCAGAATAAATTATGTTATCTCTACTTCTTCCAAAGGCAGATACCCCGAAAGAGACAGCGTTAAAATAAGAAGAAAAAGTATTGAGAAAAATATACCTTGCTTAACTTCTGTCGATACTGCTCTTGCTTTAGCTAACAGCCTCAAAAGCAGATATACCGAATATAGCACCGAGCTTATAAATATAAATAATATGAGGAGAGATAAAATGAAGGCAAGATTTACTAAAATGCATGCCTGCGGAAATGATTATATCTATTTTAACTGCTTTAACCAGAATATCACAAATCCGGAAGGCTTAGCTATACGCCTCTCTGACAGACATTACAGCGTTGGCGGAGACGGTGTAATCCTTGTTTGCCCTTCTGATGTTGCTGATGCCAAAATGCGTATGTTTAACCTCGACGGAAGCGAAGGTAAAATGTGCGGCAACGGTATTCGCTGTGTCGGTAAATTCTTATATGACCATAATCTTGTCCAGCAGGATAAAAAAGAAATTACTATCGAAACTTTATCCGGCATCAAAAAACTCCACCCTTATAAACAAAACAATGAGGTCACAAGCGTTCGTGTCGATATGGGTAAGGCTGAATTGTTCCCGGAATTTATCCCTGTTTTAGCCCCCGGAAATCTTGAGAAAATTGTTAATATGCCTGTAACTATCGGTAATAAAAATTATCATATTACCTGCGTTTCAATGGGCAATCCTCACTGCGTTGTTTTCTGCGATAATATCTTTGATATCAATCTTGAAGAAATCGGCCCGTTATTTGAAAATAACGAAATGTTCCCTGAAAGAATCAATACCGAATTTGTCAGAGTTATAGATAAAAATGTAATACAAATGCGCGTCTGGGAAAGAGGCAGCGGCGAAACTTATGCCTGCGGCACCGGTGCTTGTGCTGTTGCTGTTGCTGCTGTTGAAAACGGTTACTGCGATAAAGATAAAGATATTCTTGTTAAACTTAAAGGCGGTAATCTGACTGTTCGCTATACCGACCAAACCGTTTATATGACAGGTGAGGCTGTAAAAGTATTTGAGGGAGATATTGAAATATGACAAAATATATATTCGTAACCGGCGGCGTAGTTTCCGGCCTGGGTAAAGGTATTACTGCTGCTTCTTTGGGAAGACTTCTTAAATCAAGAGGCCTTAAAGTCGCTGCTCAGAAATTAGACCCTTATATAAATATCGACCCCGGTACTATGAGCCCTTATCAGCACGGCGAGGTTTTCGTCACCGAAGACGGCGCTGAAACCGATTTAGACCTCGGCCACTATGAACGATTTATTGACGAAAATCTTAATAAATATTCTAACTTAACTACCGGTAAAGTTTACTGGAATGTCCTTACTAAAGAACGCAAAGGGGAATATCTGGGCAATACTGTCCAGGTAATCCCTCATATAACTAACGAAATAAAAAGCTTTATCTATTCTGTCGGCAAACAAACTGCTGCTGATGTCGTTATTACCGAAATCGGCGGTACTGTCGGCGATATAGAAAGTCAGCCCTTCCTTGAGGCTATCAGACAGGTTTCTCTTGAGGTCGGTATCGAAAACTGTATTTTTATCCACGTTACTTTGATACCCTATCTCAAAAGCTCAGGTGAACATAAATCTAAACCTGCTCAACATTCCGTTAAAGAACTTCGCTCTATCGGCATAAATCCAAACATCATAATAGCAAGATGTGATGAGCCTCTTAACAAAGATATTATTAACAAAATCTCTTTGTTCTGTAACGTTAAGCCAAACTGTGTCATCGAAAACTTAACTGTTCCGATTCTATACGAGGCTCCTTTAATGCTCGAAAGACAACACCTCTCTGACATAGTCTGCAAAGAACTTAACCTTAAATGCGATGACTGCGACCTGAGTGGCTGGCTTAAAATGCTTGATATGATAGATAAACGCAACAAAAAGGTCAAAATAGCTATCGTTGGTAAATATGTCCAGCTGCACGATGCCTATCTTTCTGTTGCTGAGGCTCTCAGACACGGCGGCTTTGAAGAATCTGCTATTGTCGATATAAAATGGGTAAACTCCGAAATGCTTACGGATGCTACTGTAAAAGAAGAGTTTATCGACTGCGATGGCATCTTAGTCCCCGGCGGATTCGGCGACAGAGGTATTGAAGGTAAAATTTGTGCTGCTAAATATGCAAGAGAAAATAATATGCCTTTCTTAGGTATCTGCCTTGGTATGCATATCGCTGTTATCGAATTTGCAAGAAATGTTTTAAATATCAAAGATGCAAACTCCAGAGAATTTGCTCCTTGCGGCGAAAATTGTGTCATCGACCTTATGCCTGACCAAAAAGATATTGACGATAAGGGCGGCACAATGCGTCTTGGCAGCTATCCTTGCGTTATAAAAGAAAATACTATGCTTCATAACGCTTACGGTAAATCTTCTATCAATGAACGACATCGCCATAGATATGAGTTTAATAATAACTACAGAGATGCTCTGCAAAAAAATGGTATGATCCTAAGCGGTCTGTCTCCTGACCAACGACTTGTCGAGGCTGTTGAGATAGCTAATCACAAATTCTTCGTCGCTGTTCAATATCACCCTGAATTTAAAAGCAGACCAAATCACGCTCATCCACTGTTCAGAAAGTTTGTAGAAATGTGTATAAAAAAGGAGGAGTCTTTCTAATATGAAGATAAATTCAAACTTTAATAATGTAGAAACCAGTTACCTCTTTTCTACAATCGCTAAAAAAATAGATGCTTTCCTACAAGAAAATCCGGATAAAAAAGTTATCCGTCTTGGCATAGGAGACGTTACAAGACCTCTGTGCCCTGCTGTTATCTCAGCTTTACATTCAGCTGTAGATGATATGTCTACTAAAAATGGTTTCCACGGCTATGGTCCTGAACAAGGCTACCCCTTTATTAAAAATGAGGTGCAGAAATATTATCAGAACCGTAATGTCGATCTTGAAATAGATGAAATATTTATCTCAGACGGTGCAAAAAGTGATGCCGGCAATATTTTGGACCTTTTCGATAAAGATAATGTTGTACTTATCCCTGACCCTGTTTATCCTGTCTACAGAGATACCAATATAATGGACGGAAGAAAAATCGTCTATATGAATGCAAATGAATCTAACTCTTTTCTTCCTATGCCCGACAGTAATATCAAGGCTGACCTAATCTATTTGTGCTCTCCTAATAATCCAACCGGTGCTACCTATAATAAAGAACAACTCAAGGCTTGGGTCGATTATGCCTTGGCTAATGATGCTTTGATTCTGTTCGATGCTGCTTATGAGGCTTTCATAGTAGATGACTGCCCTCACTCTATCTATGAAATAGAAAATGCTAAAAAATGCGCTGTCGAAATTTGTTCACTCTCTAAAACCGCCGGCTTTACCGGTACTCGCTGCGGTTATACTATCGTTCCTTTTGATATCCAATTTGATGGCCATAGCCTTAATAAAATGTGGCTAAGACGCCAGACTACTAAGTTTAACGGCGTTTCATATGTCGTTCAAAAAGGTGCTGCTGCTGTCTTTAGCCCTGAAGGTCAAAAACAAATTAAAGAAAATTTAGACTACTATAAACAAAATGCCAAAATTATTTCAGATGCTATGGACCAAATGAATATCTGGTATACAGGCGGCAAAAACTCTCCTTATATCTGGTTTAAATGCCCTAAAAATATGTATTCCTGGGATTTCTTCGATCTGCTCCTTACTAAAGCCTGTGTTGTCGGTACTCCCGGTGCCGGATTTGGTAAAAACGGCGACAATTTCTTCAGATTAACCGCTTTTGGTAATAAAGAAGATACTATCGAGGCTGTTAATAGAATTAAAGCTCTTATCTCATCTTTATAAGTAAGGAAGTGTTTAGCTTTGTCAAGATCTTTTAATATAGCTGCCAATGCAGAAGATGCTTTTAAAAAAAATGATATTAAACTTATTATCTGCTACCTCTTATCAAATATCGATGCCGGTCTGAAAAAAGATGATATTGTTTCTGTTTTGTCAAAATGTTCAGTCGCTAATTATTTTGAAATAACAAATGCTTTTTCTGAACTCATTACCCAAAAACATATCTCATCTTCTCTTGATGATACAGAACTATTCTTTATTACCGATACCGGTAAAATTATCTCAGAACAGCTTTCTGTCTCTCTTCCCTATTCGCTAAGAGAAAAGGTTATTTCTCAAACTCTTAAACTGCTCTCTAAGACAAAAAGAGAAACCGAAAATTCTGTTAATATCAAAAATTGTGAAAATGGCTATATTGTTGAGTGTAATATCTCCGGCACTAATATCGATCTACTTACCCTGTCTATTTATGCTCCGGATCTTATGCAGGCTGAACTTATAAAGGAAAGCTTTTTGAAAAAACCCGAAAAATTTTATCAGGCAGTTTTATCTTTAATTCCCTTGGAAGAATAAAAACTTTTTACTATATAATCAGCATTAAGATAAGTGCTTACTAAACTTATTTTAATGCTGAAATTTTTATAAAAGGTGATAATTGTGGATAATAATATCTTAAATAATTATATGAATATAACACTTAATCGTGATAAGTCCTTCTTTATTTTCAGAAATGCCCGAATTGTTAATGTAATTAGTGATGAAGTTAAAAAATGTGATATCGCTGTTTGCAACGGTACTATTGTTGCTATTTCTGATTATTTGGAAAATATAAAAGCTGATGACGAAATAGACCTTAAAGGTAAGTTTGTTTGCCCCGGATTTATAAACACTTATACTGTTTTGGAATCCTCCTTGATGTCTTTACAGGACTACGATATGCTATCTCTTAAAAACGGTACTACAACTTTTGTTGCTGATTTGACTAATGTCTATAACATAGCAGGATATTCAGGTATAGCTAATTATTTGAAAGAATCTGAAAATCTTAACTGTAACCCATATTTTTTACTCCCTGTATCCGCTCTGAAAAATGAAAACATCTCACAGATTCTATCCTGTGACTCTATCTTAGGCCTGACTGTTTCTCCTGATGACCTTTCAGACTCCCAAAACTATAAACATATCTTTGAGTCCTTAAATCACACAAAAATTAAAAACATCTTGCCTGTTATGCCTCTTTACTCAGAAAATAACATCAAAAATTTAAGCCTCTTCTCGACTTGTGCCATAGTCGGCGCATCTTCTGTTGAGGAAGCTTCTCAAGTTTTACGCGCTGGAAAGTCTTTGTCTATACGCGACGGCTCATATGTGAATAATGTGCGAAATATAATAGTCGGTGCAATAAGAAACTTTTTGCCTATGAATGTCTTTTCTTTTAACACATATCTTAAAAATGCTAAAGATCTGATAAACGACGGCTTTATAAATGCTTCTGTTAAAAAAGCTGTAAATGCCGGGCTTAACCCTGTGTATGCTGTAAAGATGGCAACCATAAATGCTTCTTCTGTCTACTCTCTTAATCATCTTGGCTCTATTTCTGTTGGCAAACAGGCTGATATGGTCGTTTTAAATGACCTTACAAGCGTTGATATTGATTCTGTATATGTAAAAGGAAAATGTGTTAATAAATCTTCTTCTGCGCCATACTATCCTCCTAACTTCTTTAACACTATAAGCACAAAAAAATTAAAACCTGATATATTATCTGTTGATCCTATAGACAATATTACTGTTATCAAGATCCTTAATGATTCTATGACCACTTTCTGTTCTGATAAAAAATCTTCTGAAAATTTTGATAGCCTGAATAAAATTTTTGTTTCTGATAAAAATTTCGATAACACCTCTATTGCTTACATTGAAAATATCGGGATAAAAAATGCTGCTGTTGCTTCAAGCATCTCTTTGCAAAATGATATTATATCAATCGGCGATAATGATGATGATATGTTCCTTGCGCTAAACAGACTCCAACAATCAGGCGGCGGTATTGTAATCGTTAGTAATAATACTGTTGTCTCAGAAATTCATTTGCCGGTGCTTGCTGCTGTTTCCAAACTGCCTGTTAAAAAACTTTTAGAACAAATCACCGAATTTGAGTCTAATCTTCAAAATATAAACTTCAACAGTAAACTCAATCTATTCTCTGTTCTTAATAACATCACTTCCACTAACATCCCTAAAGTCAAAATTACTCCAAACGGCATATTTGATGTTCTTTCTAAAAGTTTTGTAAATCTAAAACCTCAAAACAAATAGCATATTGTTAATATTGCTTGTATTTATTTTTAAAATATGTTATCATATCACTTAGCTTTATTTTAATGTTTTATTAAAAGTGTACAAGGAGTATGTTCTATGAAAAAATTATCTTTATTTCTATCTTTATTGTCTTTAACTTTTATTTTGTTCGCTTTCTCAGCCTGCGGCGCCGGTGATGTCGGCAGTGATGAATATATGGCTAAAAAAGCTGCAAGTGAAAATGCTGCATTAACCGGCCAAACTCAAACAGACCCTGCTGAAAAAGAACCTGAGTGGGACCCCACTTTTGACGGCCTAATTGAATGTTTTAAGTGGCACGGTTATATCGATGTTAATACAAAATTCAATACCGCTGCTGATGTAGTTGGTGCTAATGTCGGCTATCGCTTTACCTCAAATGCCTGCGCAAGCGGCCCGTTTAATCTTGAACTGTATTACTATGACCCTCAGAATCCTTTGGGAAATTCCCAGGAATTTATAAACAAAATAAAAGAGTCTGGACATTTTACTTTACTCGACAATGACATACAATCTGTCGTGTCCAATAACGGTAAATATATGATGGTGTATTCAAGCACCTCTACTAAACCTGAAGACCTTGAGAAAAAACAGGAAATATATGATGTATTGATAAATTTTAATTAACAAAGGAGAATTTTTATGAAAGCTCGTATCCCTAAAAATAATTTTTCAGGCGGTGCAAATAATTTGCAGCAAATTGCTATGCAGGCTCAAAAAATGCAGAAAAAAATGGATGAAGTCGGCGCAGAACTTGATGAAAAAGAATATAGCGCTACATCAGGCGGTCAAGCTGTTAAAGTCACTGTCAAAGGTACTATGGAAATCCTTAATATCGAATTGTCAAATGATATTATTGATCCTGATGAACCCGATATGCTCTGTGACTTGATAATCGCTGCTGCTAATGAGGCTTTGCGCACAGCTCAGCAGGACAGAAACGATCAAATGGAAGCTCTTTCCGGCGGAATCAGTATCCCCGGCTTGTTCTAATGTACACTATCAACAGCCTGTCTTTGCTCGTCGAACAGTTCCAGCGATTACCCGGTATAGGTAATAAAACCGCTCAAAGACTTGCTTATTATGTCCTTAACCTGCCTGAAAATGAAGTCAAAAAGTTTACAAACGCCATTCTTGATGCTCATAAAAATTTAAGGCAGTGCAAAATCTGCTCCAATCTGACCGATGCCGAAATATGTTCTATTTGTACTGACCCAAAAAGAGATAAATCTATTATTTGCGTCTTGACTGCACCTAAAGATGTCATCGCCTTTGAAAAAACTAATCAGTATAACGGCCTTTATCATGTACTCAACGGCGAAATCTCCCCTATGAACGGCGTTTCACCTGAGGATATTAAAATTAAGGAACTTCTTGACCGCTTAAAAGACGGCACTGTTAAAGAAGTCATTATGGCTACCAACCCTACTATCGAAGGTGAGGCCACTTCTATGTATATCTCAAGACTCATTAAACCCTATAATATAACTGTTACTCGTCTTGCTTATGGAATCCCTATTGGTGCAGATTTGGAATATGCAGACGAAATAACTCTTGGCCGAGCTTTAAATGGCCGGCAAAATATGATTTAGCTTATTAAAAATCCTTACGGTAAATCTACCGTAAGGATTTTTTGTCAGTATATATATCTGCATACAGCTATTATAATTAAAATTATCGCACTTGTGATTATAAATATCTTTTGATCCACTCTATATTTCAATAAATATTTGCCTATAAAATAACCCGAACTTATCAAAAAAGTCTGTAACAGCCCTATCAGTAACGGAAATATAAATACATTACTAAAATACACAACCGATCCTATTCCCACAAAACAGGAATCTATTGACAAAGTAAGTGAAATATATACAGCCTCAAACCAGTCTATGCTCTTTGACTTGTCTATGTCTATGCTTTCCGGCCGCTTCATTACCTTTATTCCCATATTTGCAGGACTCATTTTCTCCTTGCCCGGATTTTCTCCTGCTCTTTTATCACTTTTATCTCTGTCTTTTTTTAACCCTTCTATTAACATATATACCGCAAGTAATATAATCATTGCCGAGCTTATAATCTTCGATATCTCTAAAGGTATAAATCTAAATAAAATATTACCAAAAATTGTTGCTGTAAGCGTCAATGAAAACGATATAAAAAATATTATAACCTTTGCCGGATTTAATATCTTTATCCCTCTTATCCCATATGTTACTCCTATACCTATCGAATCAATGCTAAGACAACAGGCAAGAAGTATACTGCTTAAAAACAAAGCTAAACCTCCTACCATTTTTATTCATAGTATGAGATTTTTAAAAACTTTGTGTACTACCAAAAAAAATTTTTGAATACTATTATATAAATATAAATTCTCCGGAGGTGGCCTTTTAATGCGCTTTTATAGCCTGCCTGCTGATAAAGTTGTAGATATACTGAAAAGCAACTCACGCTTAGGCCTTAGTAATACTGCCGTAAAAGATCGTATAAAAAAGTTTGGATATAACAAATTAAAAGAACCTAAAAAGAAAAATCTGTTCCTTCGCTTTATCGATCAACTCTCTGACTTTATGATACTCATTTTAATAATCGCAGCCGTAGTCTCATTTATAATATCTAAACTTGAAAACAATAATGATTACATAGACTCCATTATAATTATCCTTATCGTTATTATCAATGCCTGTGTCGGTGTTGTTCAGGAAAATAAAGCTGAAAAGGCTATAGAAGCTTTGAAAAAATTATCCTCCTACAAAACTAATGTATTAAGAAATGGCAAGGAAGCTGTTATCGACTCTGAAATGCTAGTCCCGGGGGACATTGTCTTTCTTAATACCGGCGATTTTGTTCCTGCTGATGCAAGAATTATAAGTGCTAATAACCTAAAAGTAAAAGAAGATGCCCTTACCGGTGAGTCTGTAGCCGCTATTAAAGATGCAAATGTCTGTTTAAAGGAAGGCACCAACATTATCGATCAAAAAAATATGCTCTTTTCAGGCACTTTTGTCACTACCGGAAAATGCACCTGTATCGTTACCGCAACCGGTATGAACACCCAAATAGGTAAAATCGCTAACCTGATAAATAAACAGGATTCTCCCAACACACCTTTGCAAAAATCACTGCATAAAACCGGAAAACTCTTAGGTCTTAGTGCCATTATTATATGTATAATTATATTCGCGCTCGGACTTTTACAAAATATAGATCCTTTGAAAATGTTTATGATATCCATTAGCCTTGCTGTTGCTGCAATCCCTGAAGGCCTGCCTGCTGTTGTAACTATAGTCTTAGCTCTTGGAGTTAAACGCCTTGCTGATAATAAGGCTATTATAAGAAAACTCCCGGCGGTTGAAACCCTTGGCAGTGCTGATGTAATATGCTCTGATAAAACCGGTACTCTTACTCAAAATAAAATGACCGTTCAAATTGTATCTGACTTTAAGGATATTTTAAAACCTTCAAGCGAGTCAAGTGAAATTATTTTATCTCTTGCTGCTCTTTGTAACAATGCAAAAACTATTCGCTCAAATAACAAAATTTATGCTTTAGGTGACCCTACTGAAGAAGCTATTGTTAATGCTTATAACAGTTTAGGTAAAGATAAAAAAGTCCTTGATGACCTCTTTGTCAGAATAGATGAAATTCCTTTTGATTCAAACAAAAAGTTTATGACCACATTACATAAAACTCCGACCGGAAAATACAGGATAATCTCCAAAGGTGCTGCTGATATACTTATAAACAAATGCACTAAATTTTTAAACAATGGGAAAATCTCTGATATCACAAACTTTGAGCGGCAGCTTATAAGAAAACAAAATGAAGCTATGGCGTCAAAAGCTCTGAGAGTTATCTGCGTTTGCTATAATGATACCAATACTCTTCCCTCTAAAGACCAACTAAATAAAAACCTCATATTTGCAGGACTTATAGCTATGCTTGACCCGCCACGAAAAGAGGCTAAACAAGCTGTCAAAGACTGTCAGCTTGCCGGTATCAAACCCGTTATGATAACCGGAGATCATATAATAACTGCAAAAGCTATTGCTAAAGATCTCGGTATATACACTACTGATTCCAAAGCTATCTGCGGTTATGAACTTGATAGAATCTCCCCTGAAAACCTCAAAGATAAAATAAATGATTATTCTGTCTTTGCAAGAGTTACTCCCGAACATAAAGTTAAAATTGTCAAAGCTTTCCAGCAAAATAATAATGTAGTCGCTATGACCGGAGATGGCGTTAATGATGCCCCTGCTTTAAAAGCTGCTGATATAGGCTGTGCTATGGGAAAAAATGGTACTGCCGTTGCAAAAGAAGCTGCTGATATGATTCTTACCGATGATAATTTTGCCACCATAGTTTCCGCTATAAAACAGGGGCGTACTGTTTTTGAAAATATCAGAAAAACCATTCACTTTCTCATTTCAAGCAATATAGGCGAAATTATTACTGTCCTGTCTGCTTTCTTACTAAACTTACCCTCCCCTTTGCTTGCTATACAGCTTTTATGGGTTAACTTGGTAACAGATTCTTTGCCTGCTTTGGCTTTAGGTGTTGAACCTGTAGAAAAAAATATTATGTTGAAAAAATCAAAAAATGAAAAAGGTAAACTCTTTACCAAAAAAATGGCCTTTGAAATAGCTGTCGAGGGCTTTTTTATAGGTACTATATCAATGCTCGCTTTTTGCATAGGCCGCTCTTATTTTGACTCTTTTGATAATACCGATATCGCCCGTACAATGGCTTTCTGCGTTCTGAGCTTATCTCAGCTGATTCACGCTTTTAATGTCAGAAGTGATCTCTCTTTATTCAAAATAGGCTTTTTTTCTAATCCTAAAATGATCTTTTCATTCTTTGTATGTTTACTCCTTCAAATATCTGTTGTTTGTATTCCTTTTCTTAACTCTGTATTTAAAACAGTACCTCTAAATCCTGTTCAATGGCTTATAGTAGCCGGATTATCTTTATCTCCTCTTGTTATAATCGAGATAGAAAAAGCTCTGTTTAAAAAACCTTGCCACGATAGTTAAAAAATATAGCCCTTGCTTGAGTCTATATCTGAAAGTAATAATATCGCTGCACTTATAAGAGTGGAGTAAAGAGATCCTGGCTTTCTTAATGTGACTAAAAAATCGTGCGGCTCTATTATTTTTCCTTTCATACTTTCTACTTTTCGCTGAAGACTAATACATATACTCTCTTTGTCTTGGCCGCTTACATTTAATGTATTATTTAATGCCATTCCGCAATTTATCGTTTTGCAATTTGTTAAACTCAGCATTTTTACCGCATTTATGTTTTCCTCATCTATTACTGCTGTTATATTTTTACAACTTCTTATTTCTCCTAAAACATTAAAATCTGTTTCATTTCCTAAAATTATTATCGCTTTTTCCAACTTTATATTTGTGCTAAACTGCACAGTAAAACCGGTATCTTTAAATTCGTTATCTGTGTCTAATCCCTTTAAACTATCTCTTTTCATTCCCTGTTTTAATATGTTACAGCTTCCATATCTGCTGATATTCTCCAAGATCGACATAAATAATCTCTTATTAGCCCTCGTTTTTCTTCCCATAAATAAGATAAAAACCATATCAGCACCCTTTTTTATCCATATTAACTACTAACATCTAACTCTCATAATCCTGAATAATATATTTTAAATTCGTTTCTCCTTTTACTACTATCCCTTCTGTTAACATCTTTTGGTCAAGCTCAGGTAATGCTCTCATATCTTTCTCTATAATATCAAACGGCTCTTTTTCATCACTTTTAAATATCCCTATATAACTGTTGTATGCACGCAGTATATATATGCTGTCTTCAGGACTCTTTTCTACACTGTTATTTTCTGTCTGTATAACCTCTTCACTGCTTTTACTGCTAACAACCTTTTGCTCCTTTATATCAGACTCAGATAATGCTGCAAAAAATATCCCGTACGAAAAACAAAATACTACTACCCCTAAAAGTAATACCCCTATATAGCCTCTTGCTTTCATCGTTTTCACCACCTTTATCTATATTATGATGTATACCTCTTTTCTTTATACATTACATTAAATTTAAAAATATATCCCTACTTAACCCAAAAGTAATATTAGATAAAATATCAGTTTAATATTTTTTCTATTATTTTTGTAAATGATGTGGAAATGTATAAAAATATTTGTTATAATAGAAAAAGTTAGTAATAACTAAATGTTTTTCTGAAAATTAGGAGGTTGTATTTATGGGTAAAAAGTATGTTTATCTCTTTTCCGAAGGAAATGGCTCAATGAGAGAGCTTCTTGGTGGTAAAGGTGCTAACTTGGCTGAAATGACAAAGTTAGGCTTACCTGTTCCTCAAGGCTTCACAATTTCTACTGAGGCTTGTACTCGTTACTATGACGATGGAAGAAAAATTTCTTCTGATATCGAAGAAGAAATATATAAAAATCTTGCCGAAATGGAAAAAATTACAGGCAAAAAATTCGGCGATGCAAGTAACCCTTTGTTAGTTTCTGTTCGCTCAGGCGCCAGAGCTTCTATGCCGGGTATGATGGATACTATACTTAATTTGGGCCTTAATGATACTGTTGTTGAAAGTTTAGCTCAAATAACAGGTAACCCCAGATTTGCTTACGATTCTTATCGCCGCTTTATCCAAATGTTCTCTGATGTTGTTATGGAATTGCCAAAACCTGAATTTGAGAAAATTATTACCGCAAAGAAAAAGGAAAAGGGCGTAACATTAGATACTGAACTTGATGCTGACGATATGAAAGATCTCGTTAATAGATTTAAGGCTTTCTATTTTGAGAAAAAAGGTTCAGAATTCCCTTCAGACCCAACTTTGCAAATGATGGAAGCTGTTAAAGCTGTTTTCCGCTCCTGGGATAACCCTCGTGCTAATGTGTATCGTATGATGAACGAGATTCCTTATAGCTGGGGTACTGCTGTTAATGTTCAGGAAATGGTGTTCGGAAACTCAGGCGACGATTCCGGAACCGGTGTTGCTTTTACCCGTGACCCTGCAACCGGTGAAAAGAAATTGTTCGGTGAGTACCTCATCAACGCTCAAGGCGAAGACGTTGTTGCCGGCGTAAGAACTCCTTCTTCTATCGAAAACCTCAAAAAAGAAATGCCTGAAATATATGACCAATTTGCTGCAATCGCTCAGAGCCTTGAAGATCACTACAGAGATATGCAGGATATGGAGTTCACTATCGAAAAAGGTAAACTCTTTATGCTCCAAACAAGAAACGGTAAGAGAACTGCTGCTGCTGCTTTGAAAATCGCTGTTGACCTTGTTGACGAAGGCAAAATCAGCGAAACTGAGGCCGTTTTAAGAGTAGAACCAAAACAACTCGACGCTCTCTTACACCCACAATTTGATGCTGCTGCTCTTAAAAAAGCTACTCCTATCGGAAAAGGCTTAGCTGCTTCTCCGGGTGCTGCTTGCGGTAAGGTTGTCTTCTCTGCTGAAGATTCAAAAGCTTGGGCTGCTAAAGGCGAAAAAGTTATCCTTGCTCGTTTGGAAACTTCTCCTGAAGATATCGAAGGTATGGCTACTGCTCAAGGTATCCTGACCGTTCGTGGCGGTATGACTTCTCACGCTGCTGTTGTTGCAAGAGGTATGGGTACTTGCTGCGTTTCAGGCTGCGGTGCTATCGAAATAGATGAAGATGCTAAAGAATTTAAACTCGGTGGAAGAACCTTTAAAGAGGGCGACTATATCTCTCTTGACGGTACAACCGGTAATATATATGGAGAGGCTATTCCTACTGTTGCTGCTGCTATCTCCGGTGACTTTGAGAGATTTATGAACTGGGCTGACTCAAGAAGAACTCTTAAAGTAAGAACTAATGCTGATACTCCAAGAGATGCTAAACAAGCTATCGCTTTTGGTGCTGAAGGTATCGGACTTTGCCGTACTGAGCATATGTTCTTCGAGGGCGAGAGAATTAAAGCTATCCGCGAAATGATCGTTGCTAATAACGTTGATGACAGAAAAGCTGCTTTAGCTAAAATCTTACCTTATCAACAAGGTGACTTCGAGGCTATGTATAAAGTTATGGAAGGCCGCCCAATGGTTATCCGTTTCTTAGATCCTCCTCTACACGAGTTCTTACCTCAAAAAGAAGACGATATTATCGAAATTGCTAAAGAACTCAATATCTCTGTTGCTGCTTTGAAAGAAGTTATTTCAAGCCTGCACGAGTTTAACCCAATGATGGGCCATAGAGGCTGCCGCTTATCTGTAAGCTATCCTGAAATCGCTGAAATGCAGACTACTGCTGTTATTAACGCTGCTATCAATGTTAATAAATCAAATCCTGAGTACAAAACTATTCCTGAAATTATGATCCCATTAGTCGGCGATGTAAAAGAACTTAAATTCGTTAAAGATATTGTTACAAGCACTGCTGATAGAATAATCAAAGAATCAGGTATCGAGATGGAATATCAAGTTGGTACAATGATTGAAGTTCCAAGAGCTGCTATCTTAGCAGATGAAATCGCTAAAGAAGCTGAATTCTTTAGCTTTGGTACAAACGATTTAACTCAAATGACTTTCGGATTTAGCCGTGATGATGCTGCTAAATTCTTACAGGATTACTATGAGAAGAAAATCTATGAATCTGATCCATTTGCAAGACTTGACCAAAATGGTGTTGGCAAACTTGTTCAAATGTCAGCTGAATTAGGTAAGAAAACTCGTCCTGATATATCTCTCGGAATCTGCGGAGAACACGGTGGAGATCCTTCTTCTGTTATGTTCTGTCATAACATCGGACTTGACTATGTTTCCTGCTCTCCTTACAGAGTTCCTATCGCAAGACTTGCCGCTGCTCAAGCTGCTATTAACGAAAAAAAATAATTAAAACTGCTCTAAAACAACTAAATAATTAGAAAATTTGCCCACATTATATTAAATTATAGTGTGGGCTTTTTTTGCGTTACAGCTACATTACTTGCATTGGGTATGATACCTAAGCTTAGTCGTAAGTACACCAAGACATTCTATTTAAAATAAGCGGTCTAAGAAATTTTAAGCCCGATGGCCAAATTTTAATTTATTATTTTTAGAGTCGTCAAAGTAAAAAAGAACCAAATCTCTCCCCTATTCTGCTTGACAGAAGTACGATTTTTCAATAAAATAATGACAAAAATAAACAATTCTTAAAAAAGTTTAGATTCAGTTTAGATTCAAATAATATCATATCCCTAATAAATATAAAAATCATAAAAATGATTATAAGAAAGGGAGATAAATTATGTTTCGGATTCTTGTGGTCGATGATGACCGTCATACCAGAATGCTTTTAGAAGCCATTTTGAAAGCAGAAAACTATACCGTATTCACCGCATCAAACGGCGAGGAAGCCTTAGACGTAATGGACAAGGAACACATTGATCTTGTTGTTCTTGATATTATGATGCCCAAAATGGATGGATATGAATTTACTAAGATCCTTCGCAAATCTGATAATAATCTGCCAATTTTGATGGCATCAGCAAAACAGCTTCCTGCTGATAAGCGCAGAGGTTTTATTGTCGGAACTGATGACTATATCACAAAGCCTATTGATGAGGAGGAAATGCTGCTTCGAATCAAAGCGCTTCTTCGCCGTGCTCAGATTGTTAATGACCAAAAAATTAAAATCGGCGATGTCGTTCTTGATTATAATTCTTTTGCAGTAAGTAAAAATGGTAAGACTCAGGTCCTGCCGCAAAAAGAATTTCTACTCCTCTATAAACTGCTTTCTTACCCCGGAAAGATCTTTACCCGTATTCAGCTTATGGACGAAATTTGGGGCGCTGAAAGTGATACCGGCTGGGAAACCGTAACGGTGCATGTGGGCAGACTTCGCAAACGCTTTGAGGACTGGGATGAATTCGAGATCGAGTCTGTCAGAGGTCTCGGATATAGGGCGGTAAAAAAAGTATGAATAAAAAAGAACATAAGCATACATTAGCACTGATACTATTAGCAGCCACAATCGTTTTCTTTATTATTTTAGTCGCTGTGGTATTATCAGCTGCAACAGTATACCTTCTGCTTGATACCGGAGTTATTACAACTATTAACGGCAGACCCGACCCTCGTCATACCCTTATGTTTATGGGGATTATCAGCCTTTTGATCGGTTCTGTACTGACGGCTGTTATTAGTAAATTTTCGCTGCAGCCTGTCAATCGAATCGTTACTCAAATGAATCGATTGGCCTCCGGCGACTTTAAGGCCCGACTTAAAATCGGCAAACCCTTAGGAACTTATAAAACAATTATTGAAGTTACCGAAAGCTTTAACAAAATGGCCGAAGAACTTGAAAATACCGAGATGCTTCGCAGCGATTTTATCAACAATTTCTCCCACGAATTTAAAACGCCTATTGTTTCTATTGCTGGTTTTGCCAAACTCTTAAAGCGTGGGAATCTCACCGAAGAACAAAAAAGAGAATACATTGATATTATTGAAGAAGAATCTATGCGTCTTGCCGCTATGGCAACTAATGTGCTTAATCTTACTAAATATGAAAACCAAATGATTTTGACGGATGTCACTACATTTAACCTCTCAGAACAGCTTCGTTCAAGTATTCTTGCGCTTGAGGGTAAATGGTCAAAAAAGAATATCGATTTTAATTTGGATTTTTCTGAGCATATGATTGAAGGTAATAAAGATATGTTAAAACATATGTGGATCAACTTGATTGATAATGCGGTTAAGTTTTCAAGTGATGGTAAAACGGTTGGAATCGGTATAAAGGAACAAAACGGATATTATGAGGTTTCCGTACAAAATCACGGCAGTGAAATTGCCCCTGAACAACAGAAAAAGATATTTAATAAATTCTATCAGGCAGATGAATCTCACGCATCTGAAGGCAACGGCGTTGGTCTTGCTCTTGTAAAAGGCATTTCCGAGCTTCACGGCGGCAGAGTCTCGGTCTATTGTGAAAACAATATAACTACATTTACAGTAACTTTACCAAAAAAACAATAGCAAAATTTTGTGTTAAATCAGAAGATGATTATATTTTTTTACATCTATCCGGTTTGTTTTATTTAACATTTATTTAAACTTAGAAACAAATGTTAAACTTTAACTTCAAAAAAGGAGTTTTTATTTTATGATTCGTATTCTTAAAAAGCTAAGAAAAAAAGACATATTACTAATTATCATTTCTATTGCTTTTATCGCTGTTCAGGTCTGGCTTGACCTGAAACTGCCGGACTATATGAGCGAAATTACACTACTGGTTCAGACACCGGACAACGAAATGACTGATATTTTAGCTGCCGGTATAAAAATGCTTCTTTGCGCCTTAGGCAGTCTTGTGTCAGCAGTTGCAGTTTCTATTCTTTGTGCAAGAATTGCCACTGACTTCGGCGCTGATTTGCGTTCGGGGCTATATAACAAGGTCTTGTCGTTTTCCAAAGGCGAGATAAGTAAGTTTTCTACCGCCAGCCTCATCACAAGAAGCACAAACGATGTTATGCAGGTTCAAATGCTTATCCTTATGGGTCTGCAATCCATTATCAAGGCACCTCTAATGGGCACTTGGGCGATTATTAAAATCGCAGGTAAAAACACCGAATGGACAATTACTACAGCCATAGCGGTTATGTGTCTTATGGTCGTTGTTGTTTTGGCAGTTGCCTTGATGCTTCCTAAGTTTCGCAAAATACAGAAGATGACTGATGACTTAAATCGTATAACAAGAGAAAATCTAAACGGTATTTCTGTTATCCGTGCCTACAATGCTGAGGATTATCAGCAGAATAAATTTGATGCTACCAACAACTACCTCACAAAGGCAAATTTGTTTACCGGCAGAGTTTCTGCATTTATGATGCCCTCCATTCAGATGATTATGAACGGGCTTAGTCTTTCTATCTATTGGCTCGGTGCGGCACTTATTGACAGTGCGGGAATACAACAAAAAATAGGCCTGTTTTCCGATATGATAGTATTCTCTCAATATGCTATGCAGGTTGTTATGGCGTTTATGATGCTGGTTATGCTCTTTATTATGCTTCCTCGTGCTTCTGTTTCGGCAAAGCGTATTCTTGAGGTTTTTGATAGCCCTGTTTACATTCAAGACGGAAATATTTTCTCAAATGCAGCAAACTGTGAAGGTGAAATTGAATTCAAAAACGTCAGCTTCCGTTATCCTGATGGCGAGGGCGATGTAATCGAAAACATAAGCTTTACTGCTAAAAAAGGTGAAACCGTTGCTGTTATCGGCTCAACGGGCAGCGGCAAAACAGCACTTATTGACTTAATTCCCCGTTTTTATGATGCAACAAGCGGTGAAGTTTTAGTTGACGGCGTTAATGTTAAAGATTATAAATTAAAGACTCTTCGCAATAAAATCGGCTATGTTTCCCAAAAAGCTACCCTGTTTTCAGGTACAGTTCGCAGTAATGTAATCTTTGGTGACAGCAAACACGATTTAAGCCAAAATTTTGTAGAATCAATTTACACCGCTCAAGCGGCAGACTTTGTTGAAAAGATGGAAAAAGGCTATGACGGAGTTATCTCTCAGGACGGTGCTAATCTCTCAGGCGGACAAAAACAACGCCTTTCTATCGCTCGTGCAATCTGCAGAAGACCTGAAATTCTCATTTTTGACGACTCATTTTCAGCTCTTGACTATAAAACTGACCGTACTCTTCGTCAAAAAATGAACAAAGATTGCAAGAATATCACAAAGCTTATCGTTGCACAACGCATTGGTACCATTCGTGATGCAGACCGCATCATTGTTTTAGATGAGGGCAAAATGGTCGGATACGGAAAACACAGCTATCTTATGGAAAATTGTGAGGTTTACAGACAAATAGCCTATTCACAACTTTCAAAGGAGGAACTCGCCTGATGAATATAAAAAACAAACACTCCGGGCCCAGACCTATGCACGGCGGTTTTGAAAAGGCAAACAATACCAAAGGTACCTGGATTAAAATTATCAAATATTGCCGCAAATATTGGACAGCAATGATAGCCGCAATCCTTGCAGCAGGGGTGGGCACTGTATTAACACTTCTTGGCCCTGATAAAATTTCAGACCTTACCAAAGTGATCGCTGACGGCATTATAACTGGTATTGATATGGGTATGGTTGCTAAAATCGGCTTTACTTTGGCCGCTTTCTATTTTCTTTCCTGGCTTCTTTCGGTATTACAGCATCTTGTTATGACTAATGTAACACAGAATGTGTCAAAGAATCTGCGTACCGATATTTCAAAAAAAATCAACCGTCTGCCTATGTGCTACTATAACACTACCACCACCGGTGATGTGCTTTCCCGCATTACAAATGATGTCGATATGATAGCCCAGTCGCTCAACCAAAGCATTGGTATCTTGGTACATTCTATCACTTTGTTTATCGGCTCAATAGTTATGATGCTTATAACCGATGTTACAATGACCATAGCCGCCATACTCTCTGTGATGATCGGCTTTGCTTTGATGGGTGCTACTATGGGCCGCTCACAAAAATATTTTTCCCGTCAACAAAAGGCTTTTGGTGATGTTAATGGTCAGATCGAAGAAATTTACTCCGGTCAAACCATTGTTCGTGCCTATAATGCTGAAGATAAGGCAAAAGAGGATTTTAATAAAATGAACTCCTATCTGCGTGAATGTAGCTTTAAAGCACAATGTATTGCAGGTACGATGATGCCGCTTATGAACTTTATCGGAAACTTCGGTTATGTGGTTGTTTGTGTTGTGGGCGCTATGCTTACAATGAACGGAAACATCGGCTTTGAAGTTATCGTTGCCTTTATGATGTATATTCGCTATTTTACCCAGCCACTTTCCCAAATGGCACAGGCAGCTCAGTCTTTACAGTCTGCCGCCGCTGCAGGTGAGCGTATTTTTGAATTTTTGGAAGCCGAAGAAATGGAAGATGAAACAAAAAAGACAACCGTTCTTGAAAATGTTAAGGGTACTGTTGAATTTGATCACATAAGATTCGGCTACGAGGGTTCTGATAAGATAGTTATAAAAGACTTCTCTGCAAAGATAAAGCCCGGTCAAAAAATCGCGATTGTTGGCCCTACGGGAGCTGGAAAAACCACTCTTGTAAACCTCTTGATGCGTTTTTACGAAATTCAAAACGGTGAAATTCATATTGACGGCATACCCACTTCAAAGCTTAGCCGAAAAAATGTACATTCTCAGTTTTGTATGGTCTTGCAGGACACCTGGGTGTTTGAAGGCAGTGTGCGTGAAAATCTGATGTACTGCTCTGAGGGTGCTACTGAGGAAAAAATGATTGCAGCTTGTAAGGCGGTTGGACTTGACCACTTTATTCACACACTCCCCAAAGGATATGACACCGTTCTTTCTGACAGCACCAATCTTTCACAGGGACAAAAACAGCAGCTTACTATTGCCCGTGCTATGATAGCTGATAAGCCGATGCTTATTCTTGATGAGGCAACAAGCTCAGTTGATACCAGAACGGAATTACAGATTCAAAAGGCGATGGATGAACTGATGAAAAACAGAACCTCATTTGTTATTGCACACCGTCTTTCTACCATCAAAAACGCTGATCTCATTCTTGTTATCAATGAAGGCGATATCATCGAAAGCGGCACTCACGAAGAACTTCTGAAGAAAAACGGCTTCTATGCTGATTTATATAACAGTCAATTTAAACAGGTATCATAAAGGTACTCGGTATCAAAACTCAAATCATAAAAGGAGACTTATTAGTGTGGATATGTGGAGTAAAGAAGACGAAAAAAATATGAAAAAAATTCTGTTTGCTGCCGATGATGAAACAACAGAATGGATCAAAAAAAAGACAAAAGATCTTATGACTCTTATGGTATATTATAAATGTGCTATAATGGAAATAGAAACAAAATTTAATGTTCTAAATGAAGAATATTCTTTGGAATATGATCGTAATCCTATAAACTCGATTAAAACACGACTTAAATCACTTCAAAGTATTCGTGCGAAAATGAAAGAAAAGGGCGTTTCGATTACTCCTGATGCTGTTGAGGAAACACTAAATGATATCGCCGGTGTCCGGGTTGTCTGCTCTTTTACTAAAGATGTCTATACTCTTGCAAATGCTCTTCTTAAACAGGATGATGTTATCTTAATCGAAAAGAAAGACTATATTGCAAATCCTAAACCTAACGGGTATAGAAGCCTTCATATGATAGTTGCTATTCCGATTTTTCTGGCTTGCGAAAAGCATCTGATAAAGGTTGAAATTCAGCTTCGCACGATAGCTATGGATTTTTGGGCAACATTAGAACATCAGCTTCGATATAAAAAAGATTATGCTATTACCGATGAAATGGCTGCAGAAATGCTTGAATGTGCAAGGCTTAGCGCTGTTTTGGATGATCGTATGGATAAGCTTAGAAAAAGTGTGTTTATGAGTTTACCTGAAAAAACTGTAAGTAAGATAAATACAAAATAGCAAAGTTTCAAAAACGCTGTCAAAAAGGAGTCTGCCCTATATTGTCGCAAGCTCAAACAGTAATCAATATATATTTATAAAAACCTATGCTTTTATAACAGTAGCTTGTTTTGTTTCGGTTTGAAAAATAATTTCATACTTTATCTAACATTCAAGTTTCTTTTTTTGCAAATGTTATACTCCGTCTTTACCTGTCCCGTATATCAAAAAAACGATATACGGGTTTTGCTTTTAAATTCTATATTATTTAGCTTAAGTATATGTTATAATGAGTATATATTATATCGGAAAGGCGGAGATAGTATGAAACTCACTTTCTTAGGTGCTACCCACGAAGTAACCGGAAGCTGTACATTACTTGAAACCCAAGGCAAAAATATCTTAATAGACTATGGTATGGAACAAGGTAATGATATATTCATAAATCAGGAACTTCCTGTCAACCCTCGCGATATAGACTGTGTCCTGCTTACTCACGCTCATATCGACCATTCCGGAAATTTACCCCTTCTGTATAAGTACGGATTTCGCGGAAAAATTTATGCTACAGAGGAAACTTCGAGCCTTTGTAATATTATGCTCCTTGACAGCGCTCATATACAAATGTTTGAGGCTAAATGGCAAAACCGTAAGGCTAAGCGTTCCGGTAAGGCTGAGTGTCGCCCTGTTTATGATGTCGATGATGCTATGGGCGCAATATCAAAGTTTATCCCCTGCAAATATAACCAAACTATCCCTATACTCGAAAACTTAGCCATTAGATTTTCTGATGTCGGCCATTTACTCGGCTCTTCCTGCATAGAAATATGGGTAAAAGAAAATGATCAAGTCCGAAAAATCGTCTTTAGCGGTGACATAGGTAATAATAATCAGCCCCTTATCAAAGACCCTTGTACTCTTGATGAAGCTGATTATGTTGTTATCGAATCAACTTATGGCGATAGATATCACGAAGACCGACCTGATCATATCGCTATCTTAACCGATTATATCCAGGAAACTTTCGATAGAGGCGGTAACCTTGTAATCCCCTCCTTTGCTGTCGGCCGTACTCAGGAACTTCTCTACTTCATAAGACAGATAAAAGAACAAAATCTTATCAAAGGACATAAAAACTTCCCTGTATATATCGATAGCCCTCTTGCTAATGAAGCTACAAGTATCTTCCTTCAATGTAATACCGATTGCTTTGATGATGAAACTAAGGCTCTGATACAAAAAGGAATAAATCCTATATATTTTGACGACCTGAAAGTTTCTTTGACTTCAGACGATTCTAAGCTGATAAATGCCGATAAAACCCCTAAAATTATCATCTCTGCCAGCGGTATGTGTGAGGCCGGCCATATCAGACATCATTTAAAACATAACCTCTGGAGAAAGGAATGTACTATTCTGTTCGTTGGCTATCAGGCTATGGGTACTCTTGGAAGAACTTTATACGAAGGTATAGATGAGGTTAAACTTTTTGGCGAAACTATTGCTGTCAATGCTCAAATAGCTACTCTGCCCGGTATTAGCGGCCACGCTGATAAACAAGGTCTTATTAACTGGCTTATGGCCTTTAAAGATAAACCTAAGACCGTCTTTGTCAACCACGGCGAAGATTCTGTATGCTCTGCTTTTGCTGGCTGCTTAAAATATGAGTATGGTTTTAATACTATTGCTCCCTATAGCGGCAGCTGCTATGATCTGTTAAGCGGAGAAACCTTAACTTCTACAGTCGGAATCCCCGTTGTTAAAAAATCTTCACAAAAGGGCAGCCGTTCTTCTATGCTCTTTAATAAACTGGTTGATGCTGCAAAACGCTTGATGATTGTTGTAAAACAAAGCGAGGGTATGCCTAATAAAGAACTTGCTAAGTTTGCTGACCAAATCCATTCCCTATGTGATAAATGGATTAGATAATATAAATTTTCCTTAATACAAACAAAAAGCGTATGACCCGTTTAGTCATACGCTTTTTTTATGCTAAGTGCCTTTTAAATTCTTTCAAATTCGCCTTTTCCTGTTCCCATAGAATGTTTAACTCTATCTCTTACTTCGGCCTGTTTTGCATTATTAAATCTATCAAGTGTACCTACCAGGTATCCTGTGATTCTTCTGATACGCTCAAAATTGGCTTCGCCGGCTTCCTCTTTTCTTCCGCATTTCGGACATTCATCGTTTATAATTCCTGTAAATCCACATACCGGGTCTCTGTCTACCGGATGATTTATGGATCCATAACCTATGCCCTGCTCTTTCATACATCTTACTACGCTTTCAAACGCTTCTATGTTTTGTGTCAGGTCGCCGTCAAGCTCCACATATGAAATATGTCCTCCATTAGTCAAATCGTGATACGGCGCTTCAAGCTTAATCTTATCAAATGCTGATATATCATAATATACCGGAATATGAAATGAGTTTGTATAGTAATCTCTGTCTGTAACCCCTTCAATGATTCCAAATCTTTTCTTATCTATTCGCACAAATCTTCCTGATAATCCTTCTGCAGGTGTTGCTATAAGCGAAAAGTTAAGACCATAATCTTTTGTTGCCTTGTCCATACGCCTTCTCATATATCTTATTATCTCAAGGCCAAGATTTTGTGCCTTTTCACTTTCTCCATGATGAGTTCCAATAAGTGCCTTTAAACATTCTGCCAGACCTATAAATCCCATTGTAAGCGTTCCGTGTTTTAACACTTCTCTTACTTTGTCGTCAGGATTTAACTTGTCTGAGTCAATCCAGATACCCTGGCCCATAAGGAACGGATAGTTGCGTACTTTCTTTTCTGCTTGTATCTCAAACCTTGCAAGAAGTTGGTCTATAACTAAGTCCATAATCCTGTCAAGCCTGTCAAAAAACAGGTCTATATCGTGATGACTTAAAAGTGCTATTCTCGGTAAATTTACAGATGTAAAACTTAAATTACCTCTGCCTGTTACTATTTCTTTTGTTTGGTCTACGCTATTTGCTAAAACTCTTGTACGACAACCCATATAGGCAGCTTCTGTATTGTGATCGCCCTCTTTGTAATACATAAGATTAAATGGCGCATCCAAAAATGAGAAATTAGGAAATAATCTTTTAGCACTTACCCGACAGGCTAACTTAAACAGATCATAGTTCGGATCCTCTTTGTTATAATTTATTCCCTCTTTGACCTTAAAGATGTGTATTGGGAAAATCGGAGTTTCTCCTCCTCCTAAACCGGCTTCTGTTGCTAAAAGAACATTCTTTATTACAAGTCTGCCCTCAGGACTTGTATCTGTTCCGTAATTTATTGATGAAAACGGTATTTGTGCTCCTGCTCTTGAGTGCATTGTATTAAGGTTGTGTACTAAAGCTTCCATCGCCTGATATGTGGCTCTGTTAGTTTCTTTATCTGCATACTTGCAGGTGAATTTTTGTATCTTAGCCGCATTTTCTCCAAATTTTTCTTTTAAAACATCAAGCTCTGCCTTTAAATATTCATCAGATATTCCAAAACGCGGCTCTTTAGCTGAAACCTCAACAGCTTTAGCTATTATGTCTTTTGCTGTTTGCTCTGCATCTTCAACATTTTCTAATAATTCTATTGCCTTAATAAGATTTTTTCGATGCAACTTTTTATATGTCTTTGCTACTCCTTTTGCTAATGCGTAATCAAAGTTAGGTATGCTTTGTCCTCCGTGCTGATCGTTTTGGTTTGATTGTATTGCAATACACGCAAGTGCAGAGTAACTCTTTATATCATTTGGTTCACGCAAGAAACCGTGTCCTGTTGAAAAACCGCCTTCAAATAATTTCTCAAGGTCTATCTGACAGCAAGTTGTTGTCAATGTCAAAAAGTCCAAGTCGTGAATATGGATATCTCCCTCATTGTGTGCTTTGGCGTGTTTAGGGTCAAGAATATACATCTCATAGAACTTCTTAGCTCCCTCAGATCCGTATTTTAACATAACTCCCATCGCTGTATCACAGTCGATATTTGCGTTTTCTCTTTTTACATCTATATCTTTTGAATTCTTAAATGTCAAGTCTTCATATGTTTTCATAAGAGTAGTATTCATATCTCTGTGTCTTGTTCGTTCTGCTCTATATAATATATACTCTTTTGCTGTTCTTGAGTGTCCATTTTCAATCAATGTTTTTTCTACAATATCCTGTATATGCTCAACATCAGGCGGTGTATTGGAATCTTCGTTTTGTAATGTTTCCAGCACCTCCATAGCAAGTTTATCTGCTATTTCTCTGTTATGCCCCCCTATTGCTTTTGCTGATTCAAATATAGCATTGGATATTTTCTCTATATCAAAGTTTACTTCTCTTCCATCTCTTTTTATTATCTTATCTATGGTTTTTTTAGTACTCATCAGGATCCCTCCAATATCTGTATATAGTTGTCTTAGTGATCATTATTATACCATATATAGGATTTAATTCAAGTTCTTTTTAAAATTATTAAAGCGGCTGTCCCTATTTTCTCCCTATTGTACAAAAAAGCATATTGAAATATTTATCAATATGCTCTATTTACTAATTTTTAGTTTATATCGAAAAGTTCTGTTGAATAATATCTTGATGCTGTATCAGGCAGTAAAACAACTATATTTTTTTCGTCATCAAGCTCTTTTGCCTTCTCTACCGCTGCATATACTGCTGCTCCTGATGAAATTCCGACAGACAACCCTTCCTTTCTGCATAACTCTTTACCCATATTTATCGCGTCTTCATCTGATACGGCTATTACCTCGTCATAAATATTTGTGTCTAAAATTTTTGGCACAAACCCTGCTCCTATTCCCTGTATATTATGACTTCCTGCTGTTGATTTTGACAAAACCGGTGATTTTTTGGGCTCTACTGCTATTACCTTTATCTCAGGCTTCTTCTCTTTGAGATACTTACCTACCCCGCTTATTGTTCCGCCTGTTCCTACTCCTGCGATAAAGTAGTCCACTTCTCCTTTTGCAGCTTCCCATATTTCCGGAGCTGTAGTCTTATAATGAGCTCTTGTATTAGCCGGGTTTTCAAACTGACCTGCGATAAATGAGTTTTCTATTTCTCTTGATAACTCTTCTGCCTTTTCTATTGACCCTTTCATTCCTTTTTTTCCGTCAGTCAAAACTATTTCAGCCCCATACGCTTTTATTACTTTTCTACGCTCTTCTGACATAGTATCCGGCATAACTATTATCAATTTATAGCCTCTTACTGCGGCTATACACGCAAGTCCTATCCCTGTATTACCTGAAGTCGGCTCAATTATTACTCCGCCTTTTTTTAACTTCCCGCTTTTTTCAGCTTCATTTATCATCTCTAAAGCGACTCTGTCCTTTACTGATCCTGCTACATTAAAACTTTCTATCTTCACAATGATTTTTGACTTTAGTTTATATTCTTTTCTTATATTTTCAAGTTCTAACAGTGGTGTGTTACCTATTAACTGCTCTACTGATTTGCATATTCTTCCCATAATAATAACTCCTTTTATAAAAATTAAGAGGATTGCTCTCATCAATTTGAAACAATCCTCTGTATATTTGAATTTAATTATTTAACCAATACATATATCAGTTCATATTATCTGTAAGATACATAATTATGCTAAGTGCTGCTATAGGTGCTGTTTCTGTTCTTAAAATGCGTTTTCCCAAAGTTGTTGCAATAGCCTTATTACTTCTTAGCTTATCCGATTCTTCCAACGAGAATCCGCCCTCCGGACCTATAAATATTGAGCACTTGGTTTCTTTTTTCTCCACAAGCGGACTTACTGCTTGTTTGACTTTGACGCCTCCGAGCTCGTAAAAAAACAACGCCAGTCCTCTTTCTTTTGATTCACTCAAAGCCTCATCAAATGCCCCTATGTACCTGACCTTAGGAATATAGCCTCGACCGGACTGCGATGCTGCATTTAAAGCTATATCGTTCCATCTTTTTAACTTCTTATCTATCGACTTGTTATCCGGCTTTGATACACTTCTTTGCATAGCTACAAAAACTATTTCCTTTACTCCGAGCTCTACGCTTTTTTGAATTATGTAACTTGCTTTATCTCCTTTTACCAGCCCCTGATATAATGTTATGTCTATATCAGGTTCAGATTCACAGTCTTGTTTTTCCACTATTTCAAGAATTACCTGGTCTGCAAGTATCGTGTTTATTCTGCACAGATAAACTGTTCCCTTTGTATCGGAAATATTTATCATCTCGCCCGGCTTCATCCTCAGCGATTTTGATATATGAACTGCATCTTTACCTTTTATTATTGGATTTTCTTTAACATTCTCACAAAAAAAATTCGGCATTATATTATTGTTCTCCACACAATTTTCATATTATTCTGTTACTTCTTTTCTTTGTATACGCGCTTTTAAGTTTAAGATTCTTATTCTGTTATATCTTTGAATACAAACACACGCACCGTTAAAAATTATTACTATTGAGGAAAAAACAACTGCATATGCAACCGGACTTATAATAAAGGCTATCACCGCATAAAGACAGTTATATGAATGATTCCATTCTGCACGACAAGTTTCTAAAAGAAATCTTTCGATATACTCATCATCATTGAGCATTTTTAAATCTACATTTCTTTTTGAAAAGCCCTCTTTTCCTATATGCTGCGGTATATGATCTTTCCAGAGTTTTATTTTAAAATATTTTATATAAATATTTCCGTTCTTCTCCCAACTTTTTGTCATATATCGCTTTTTTCTGTAATCAAAATGCTTTTCGTTTATTTTAACACATAGCACAAATATTATTATATGCCATATAACTGCTGCGATTATATCTGTAAAAACAAAATGGAAAAAACTATTGCTATGCAAATCCTCACCCCTCACATTCGTATATTATTTGATATCTTTATTCCAAATAATCTTTTAAAATCTTACTTCTGCTTGGATGTCTTAACTTTCTTAATGCCTTTGCTTCAATCTGTCTTATTCTCTCTCTTGTTACATTAAACTGCTTTCCTACTTCTTCAAGTGTTCTTGATCGTCCGTCTATAAGGCCGAATCTCAATTTCAACACCATACTCTCCCTGGGGGTTAATGTTTCCAACACTTTATGAAGTTGTTCTTTTAAAAGCATATGTGAAGCCGCATCTGCCGGAGATAGTGCATCTTCATCCTGTAAAAAATCTCCTAAATGGCTGTCTTCTTCTTCGCCTATCGGCGTTTCCATAGACACCGGTTCCTGAGCTATTTTCATAATCTCACGAACTTTATCTACTGACAAGTTAAGCTCATCTGCTACTTCTTCCGGAGTAGGTTCCCTTCCATTTAGATGTAGAAGCTGTCCTGAGACTTTTTTTACCTTGTTTATCGTTTCTACCATATGCACCGGAATTCTTATTGTTCTTGCCTGGTCTGCTATTGATCTTGTTATTGCCTGTCTTATCCACCAGGTCGCATAGGTTGAAAATTTAAAGCCCTTTGTATAGTCAAATTTCTCAACAGCTTTTATAAGGCCTAAATTTCCTTCCTGTATCAGATCTAAAAAGTTCATTCCTCTTCCTAAATATCTTTTTGCGATACTTACAACGAGTCTTAAATTAGATTCTGAGAGTCTTTTCTTAGCTTCTTCATCGCCGTTACTTATTTTTATTGCCAAATCAACTTCTTCCTCTATACTCAAAAGAGGTACGCAGCCTATTTCCTTCAGGTAAATTTTCACCGGGTCGTCTATAACCGGTGAATCGCTTAGTGCAAGATCAACATCGCTTTTCTTGCCTTTTACCTCCGTACTGCTTACTAAATTATCTTCTTCGTCCTCAATCTCGAGGTCCTCTATTATATATATCGACTGCTGCTCTAATGTATCGTATAGAAATTCCATTTGATCCGGCTCGAAATCTATTTCTCCCATAGCATCGAGAATATCTTTCATTCTCAATGTTCCGGATTGTTTGCCCTGCTCTTTTAATTCTTTAAAAATTTTTGCTTTCTCAGGAGTTAAATTTACCATATTTATCTAGCGTTATAAAAACGCTTCCCCTCCTTTTTGAATTTTTAACTTTTTTTATTTTACTGCTTATGCTTTTTTAGTATATTCACAAAGTCTTCTAATTGATCAACAGGTATGTTATCGGTGTTTTTCAGCTTCAATTTCTTATATTCACATACTAAAAGCTCTACATATTCTTGTAATTGTTGTTTGTTTTTTATATTAAAACCTCTTGTTGCCAAAACTTTTGACATAAATCCCATAACTTCAGCAGAAAATTTCGATGAAAAATCAGAAAATGTGCATACCCCTTTTTGGTCTGTTTTTTTCACAATAAAGGCAAATATATCTTTATTCATCATATACTCTGCAAAATTTCCATACAGCTCTTTTATACTGTTCCCAACATCCTCAGGATGTTTCATAATATACGCTATAATATTTTCTTCCAAAACAGAAATTTTATCATTCTTTAACATTCTTGGGCTGTTTTCTGATTTTATTCCGATAGATTCAATAGATTTTTGATTTTCATTGGTTTTTATTCTTTTCCTTAGTATTTTTTTTACATAATCTTTTAATACATTTTTATCTATATTTTCATCGCTGCTAAGTTTATTTATATGGATATCTCTTTCTATTCCACTGGGTAACTCGGCAAAAAGCTCGCAAGCCTTATTTATAAATCTCACTTTACCGTTTATTGATGTCAGATCATATTCGCTTTTTAGCTTATCTAATCTGAACTCGACATCATTTTTTATGGTTTTTATGATGTTTTTTATTTTTATTGCAGCATTCTGTGTACTGTTTATAAACTCATCCGGATCTTTTCCTGATGGTAGTTTTAAAATTTTTACATCAACGCCCTCTTTTCTTAATATCGGTATTGCCCTCATTGTTGCCTTTTGTCCTGCATCATCAGAATCATAGGCTATTATTACTTCACCGGCATATCTTGATATTAACTTTGCTTGAGCTGTTGTAAGTGATGTACCCAGACTTGCTACAGCGTTAAAGAACCCTATTTTATGAAAGGCTATAACATCCATATAACCTTCAGCTAAGATCATATATTTTTCTTTGCTGTTTTTGGCAAAGTTCATAGAAAACAGATTGTCACTTTTTTTAAACACCTGTGTATCTGATGTATTCAGATACTTCGGATTTACCTGCCCCATTGCTCTTGCTCCGAAGGCTATTACATTTCCTCTTATGTCTATAATCGGGAAAATTATCCTGTTAAAAAACCTGTCTTTTAATTCCCCTCTGTGCTTATAAACGACATTGGCCTGTTCCAACTCATAGTCTGAAAATCCTTTTTCTTTCAGGTGCTTAGTCAAAAGATTTGCTCTTAGCGGTGCAAATCCCAATCCAAAATGTCTTATAACTTTATCAGAAAGCTTTCGGCTTCTAAGGTATTTTAGTGCTTCGACTCCACTATCTGAATACAAAGCATTGTGAAAAAACCTTGCCGAAATGCGATTTATCTCAAAAATTCTCGAACGAAGCTTTAAAATTTTGCTGTCTATGTTTGAATCCGGCATCTTTACTCCTGTTTTATCTGCCAGATATTTTAAAGCATCCATATAATCAAGATTTTGCGAAAGCATTACAAATGTTATTATATCCCCACCTGCTCCACAGCCAAAACAGTAAAAAGACTGCGTGTCCTGATATACTGTAAATGACGGCGTTTTTTCTTTATGAAACGGGCATAAGCCTTTTGAAATTCTTCCGCTGTGTTTTAAATTTGTATATGGTGTGATTAGATCATTAAGATCTGTCTTCAATCGAACTTCATTTAAAAACTTTTCGATATCCATAATTGTTCACCCACATTACTATATACCGATTTAATACCCTGTTACTATATTTTATCCCACGCTTTAGGAATAAATAAATCATCAAAAAGCTTTATTGCATACTGATCTGATAAACTCGCAATAAAGTCACAGACAGCACGCTCTGTTCCTTCTTCCAGCATAATATTTTTATATGTCGGCAGTATAACATCAGGCTTTTTTACGATGTATTCAAACAAGCTTTCTATAAAATACGGTATTTTATCCTCTTCTTCTCTTGCAAACTTATTATAATAGACCTTATCGTACATAAACTTATGCAGCATATCGAATTGTTCCTGTACTTCTTCTGACATTTTAAGATCTTTATCTGTTGAGTTTTCAATAAGCGAAAAAACCAGCGTATTTATTCTTTTTGAAAGCTTTGTTCCGAGTATCTCCTCGCAGCTTTTCGGTATATCTTCTGATTTTATTATTCCGGCTGTTAGCGCATCATCTATATCGTGATTTATATATGCGATTCTATCTGCTATTCTAACGACCTGACCTTCCAATGTATCCGCATTTTTACCTTTTGTATGACACAAAATTCCGTTTCTCACTTCATATGACAAATTTAATCCGCGGGGCATCTTTTCCAGCTTCTCTACTACTCTTACACCCTGTTCGTAATGACGAAAGCCGCCTTTCATTATATCATTCAAGGCTCTTTCTCCTGCGTGTCCAAAAGGTGTATGCCCAAGGTCATGAGCAAGAGCAATAGCTTCTGTTAAATCTTCATTTAATTTAAGTGCTCGTGAAATTGTTCTTGCAACTTGAGAAACCTCTAAAGTATGAGTAAGCCTTGTTCTGTAGTGATCATCATTCGGAGATAAAAACACCTGCGTTTTATGCTTTAACATTCTGAACGCTTTACTGTGTATTATCCTGTCTCTATCCTGCTGAAAAATCGTCCTTATCGGACACAGCTCATCCTGATAGTATCTGCCCTTGCTGTTTTTTGCTAATGTAGCATTAGCCGACAGAAAAGATTCTTCATAGTTTTCAGTTTGCTCTCTTAAATTCAACAGTATCACTCCGAATAAATATTAACTAAAAATTGCTCGTACGCTCTCTTTCAGACTTCCTCATACGGTAAAAAATCTTCAGATATAACTTCCAGGTCAAAATTTGCAGCAAGGGTATCGTTTAAATCTTTTACAAGTTTACCAAATTGTTCCTCTTTTATATAGAAGCTTATTCTCACTTCATCACTATAGTCACAATTTCTTATAACGGCCTTGTATGAATTTAAAATGAACTCTAATTTCCCATAAAGCGCATAATCAACGACAATTTCACATTCTTTGCAAAGAAACATCTTAGCGATAATTGATTTCTCAAGAGCAATTTTCACAGCCTCTGAATATGCTCTTACCAGTCCTCCTGTGCCAAGAAGTATCCCGCCAAAATATCTTGTGACAACTGCTGCAACATCAGTAAGCTCACTTTTCTGCAGCACTTGCAGCATTGGTAATCCGGCTGTTGATTTCGGTTCGCCGTCATCGCTGTATCTTATGCGATTATTTTGCTGTAAAATGTAGGCATATGTATTATGTCTTGCTGTTTTATGCTCTGACTTTATCTTGTTTATAAAATCTATAGCCTCTTGTTCTGTTTTAACCGGGCATATAGAACATATAAATTTTGATTTCTTTTCGGTTAGTTCGCCGCAGCAAGATTCCAATATGGTTTTATAATAGCTCATTTTAAATTACATACCTTTTTGTTCTGATTATTTACATTATCTATAATATCCTGCACAGAGTTTATAAATGATTGCATTTTACTCTGACTGTTACAAGATAAGAAACAAAGCGATACAGAAGCCACTGCATCGCTTGTGCAAAATAGATAAAATACAAGTTAATATCCGCTGCTATCTTAGCCGTTCTTTTTTGCGTAACGTCTTTTAAATCTCTCAACACGTCCGCCTGTATCTACCAATTTTTGTTTACCGGTAAAGAACGGATGACATTTAGAACAAATTTCAACCTTTATATTTGATTTTGTTGATCTTGTTTCTATTACATTTCCGCAAGCGCAGGTAATTGTTGTTTCCTTATAATCCGGATGTATATCTTTTCTCATCTGTGATCACCCCTTTTTTTATTGTATGTCTATAGTTTTTTTGTTTTTATTGCTCTGCATATACAGAAACTTTCTTTCTGCTTTTTCCAAAACGCTCAAATTTAACTTTGCCGTCTATCAAAGCGAACAAAGAATCATCTGAACCGCGACCTACATTATTTCCGGGATGAATGTGTGTTCCGCGTTGTTTAACAAGGATATTTCCTGCTAAAACAAACTGTCCGTCAGCACGCTTTACACCTAATCTTTTTGACTCGGAATCTCTTCCGTTCTTTGTAGAACCCATTCCTTTTTTATGAGCAAATAATTGTATATTGATTTTTAGCATTATTTACACCTCCACATAACTTACGCTTATTTCGTTTTCATATTCACTTTGCAAATTTTCAAGGTGAAGTAAAAGTCCATATAACAAGCTTTCACAGCTTTTAAAGTCTTTATCTTCTATCAACAGAGCTAATCTTCCGTCGTCAGACAAAGAAATTTTTGCTTCAACCTTACACACTTCGGTAATGGAATTTGCTACCATAAAGGCTACCGAAGAAACTGCTGCACACACAATGTTCTGACCTGCCTGCAGGTCACCTGCGTGTCCTGAAAAATCAAAACCTAACAGTTTGTCGTTTTTGTTTTTCAGAAATCTTGCATAAATCATGCAGTAATTGAGTCTATTTTTATCTTTGTATACGGTTGTCTATGTCCCAATTTACGCTTAATGCTTTTCTTTGGTTTGTATGTGAAAACAGTAATTTTCTTAGCTTTGCCGTTTTTTACAACAGTTGCTGATACTTTAGCGTTTTCAACATAAGGACTGCCAATTTCCAATCCTTTGTCAGAAGATACTGCAACAGCTTTCAACTCGATGCTGTCTCCTTCTTCGACATTCAATTTCTCGATGAAAATTTCATCATTTTGCTCTACCTTGTACTGCTTTCCACCTGTTTCAATAATAGCATACATAACAGTAACCGGCCTCACTTTCTTTAATTAGACTCGCTGTTTATAGGCAGCTTACGCATTTAAAGCCTACACCAAGCGGTTATATCATTTTACACCACTAAAATGAAAATGTCAAGTGAAAAACCTAATAATTTTTAATACTATTTAATAAAATCTTATCACTTACTTTGTCTATTATTCTTCACCTGTTCTTGAAACTTTATAGCCTTAATATTTTTATTTTATTGATTTTTCATTCATAAACTGATAAAATAGCTTAGATATATTTTTGCGTGGAGGTCTGATAATGAACTTTATAACAGAACTTTGCAATCAATTTAATTTGCAAAGCTGGCAAATTGAAAATATTATAAACCTTATTGAAGAAGGAAATACTATTCCTTTTATATCAAGATACAGAAAAGAAGCTCACGGATCGCTTGATGACCAGACTATAAGAGAAATAAATGAACGGTATGACTATTTGAAAAATCTTGACGCTAAGAAAGACGAAGTCAGAAAACTTATCACCTCTCTTGACAAGATGACCGACGAGATAAATACTGCTTTGGAAAACGCTCAAACTATTACTGAGGTCGATGATATATACAGACCGTTCAGGCCAAAAAGAAAAACCCGTGCTTCTGTTGCAAAAGAAAAAGGTCTTGAGCCTTTAGCCTGTCAAATTTTTGATCAAAAAGATAAATCGCTTATCCCTGAAATTCTTGCAAAAGACTACATAAATCCTGACAACGATATTAACTCCATAGAAGATGCTCTTTCGGGTGCTTCAGATATAATCGCTGAGAAAATCTCTGATAATGCAAATCTGAGAAAAAGATTAAGAGCTGTTTTTCAAAATCGCGGCCTTTTAGTTTCAAAAGCTGTCGATAAAGACAAGTCTTCTGTTTATGATATGTATTACGATTTTAGCGAAGCTGTACCTAAGCTTGCCGGACATCGAATATTGGCAATAAACAGGGGCGAAAAAGAAAAATTCTTAAAAGTCTCCATTGAGCTTGACCAAAACTTTGCTTTGAGTGTAATATACTCTGAAATAATCGAAGGAATCTCTGCCTGTGCAGAATTTATAAAAATCGCCGCTTTAGACGCTTATAAAAGACTTATCTACCCGTCTATAGAAAGAGAAATCCGAAATATGCTTACCGAATCAGCAAGTGAAAATGCTATAAAAGTCTTTTCCACAAACCTTCGCAATTTACTTATGCAGCCTCCGGTTAAAGGCAAAGTCACTATGGGCCTTGATCCCGGCTATCGTACCGGCTGCAAAGTTGCTGTTGTCGATAAAACAGGTAAGGTCCTTGACACCGGGGTAATATACCCTACTCACTCTCAACTTAAAATAGCTCAATCCAAAAAATTCCTTACGGACTTTATAACTAAATACTCTGTTCAAGTCGTCGCTATCGGAAACGGTACCGCTTCAAAAGAAACTGAAATTTTCTTTGTTGATGTTATGTCTTCTCTGCCTGAGAAAAATAAAAGAGAAATATCTTATATGGTTGTAAATGAGGCCGGCGCTTCTGTATATTCCGCTTCTAAACTTGCCGCTTCTGAATTTCCTGATTTCGATGTCACTTTAAGAAGCGCTGTTTCTATTGCCCGACGCTTACAAGATCCTCTTGCCGAACTTGTAAAAATTGAACCTAAGGCTATCGGCGTTGGTCAATATCAACACGATATGCCTAAGAAAAATCTCGAATCTGCTCTTGATGGCGTTGTCGAAGATTGCGTAAACTCTGTTGGTGTCGATCTTAATACCGCTTCTCCCTCCTTGCTTGCAAAAGTCTCCGGTATCAGTAATCTCATTTCTAAAAATATAGTTAAGTATCGCGAGGAAAACGGAGAGTTTCAATCAAGAGACGAACTTAAAAATGTTAGTAAATTAGGCCCTAAAATCTTTGAACAGTGCGCAGGCTTTCTTCGTGTTTTTGAAAGCGACAACCCTCTTGATAATACCGCTGTACACCCGGAATCTTATAAAATCGCTGCTGACCTTCTTTCTTTGTTTTCTTATGACTCTTTGGATATTTCAAACGGTAAAATTAAAAATATAGCTCACGATGTAGAAATGATGGGTGTTGACAATGTCTGTAAAAAATTATGTGTCGGAAAACCTACTCTTATAGATATAGTAAAAGAACTCGAAAAGCCCGGACGCGATCCTCGTGATGAACTTCCAAAACCTCTGCTCAGAAAAGATATAATGGATATCAAAAGCCTTAAACCCGGTATGGAACTTATCGGCACTGTTAGAAATGTTATCGACTTCGGCGCATTTATTGATATCGGCGTCCACCAGGACGGCCTTGTTCATATCTCTCAAATATGCGATAAGTTTATCAAAAATCCCGGCGAAGTCCTCAAAATCGGCGATATTGTTAAAGTCTGGGTTATAGATGTAGATCAAAATAAAGGTAGAATCTCTCTTACTATGAAAGATTCCTCTGTCAAAAATTTAATTCAATAGGAGATTGATAATTTATGAAACTCGGTATAGTGGGACTTCCAAATGTCGGAAAAAGTACCCTTTTTAACGCTATAACAAATGCAGGTGCCCAGTCTGCTAACTATCCTTTTTGTACTATCGAACCCAATGTCGGCGTGGTTGCTGTCCCTGATAAACGACTTGATGCTCTTGCCAAAATGTATAACCCTGAAAAAGTTACTCCTGCTGCTATAGAATTTGTCGATATAGCCGGCCTTGTTAAAGGCGCTTCTAAAGGTGAGGGCTTGGGCAATAAATTTCTTGCCAATATCCGCGAAGTCGATGCTGTTTTACACGTCGTTCGCTGCTTTGAAAATGATGATATCGTTCACGTTAACGGTCAGATTGACCCACTTGGCGACATCGAAACTATTAACCTTGAGCTTATTTTGTCTGATATGGAAATGCTTAAAAGAAGAATTGATAAAGCTCAAAAGCTTCTCAAGGGTGATAAAAAATATCAAAAAGATTTAGACCTGTTTAAACGAATTTCTGATGTTTTAGATCAGGGTAAATGTGTAAGGTTCTTAGACTGTGATGAAGAAGAAAAAGAAATTATAAACTCTCTTAATCTTCTCACCTCAAAACCTGTTATATATGTTGCCAATATGAGCGAAGATGATTTCTCTTCAGGACTTGATAACAACAAATATTATAATTTAGTAAAAGATTTTGCCGAATCAGAAAATTCTGCTGTGTTGCCTATATGTGCTCAGATTGAATCGGAAATAGCAGGTCTTGACCCTGAGGAAAAAGAAATTTTCCTAAACGACTTAGGCCTTGAATGTTCCGGCCTTGACAGACTTATTACAACATCTTATTCTCTTTTGGGACTTATGTCTTATCTGACAGCCGGTAAGCCGGAAGTTCGTGCCTGGACTATAAAAAAAGGAACTACTGCTCCAAAAGCTGCCGGAAAAATTCACACCGATTTTGAACGCGGCTTCATACGCGCTGAAGTAGTCAGTTTTGATGATCTTATGAAATGTCAGACTATGCAAAAAGCAAAAGAAAACGGCCTTGTCCGTTCCGAAGGAAAAGGATATGTTATGCAGGACGGAGATATCGTATTGTTCAGATTTAATGTTTAAATATATCCTATATAAAACCTAAATAAGCCACCCATAAAAATGGGTGGCTTATACTTTATTTAAAGGCTATACATATATACTGTATTCCCGAGGCATTCAGATTGTAAAAGTAATTATTCTGCGGCGTCTCTACAGTTTGATAAACTGTTAATATATTGTTATATAAGCTTACTCCTGCACTTGAAAAACTCGTCTGCAGCGCTATTGCAGAATTGTAAACATTATATCCGCTTTCTGCATCATAATAGTAAAGCACAGACCCTTTCTTATGTATCAATACACATTTAGGATTAAAATCAAATATCACTTCTTTACTCTCTTCTCCATTACCTAAATAACTCCTTATGTAGTAAGGCTGTGAAATCCACGCTTTTTCGCTTGTTGTAAAATGTAACTCCTCATTTGCCATATGTGTTGATATCGTATTATCTAATATTATGTTATCATTTACAAAATCTGTTCTTGTCGGTTTGTCTGTGCCAAGCCAACTGTTTAGTGCTAAGTTCGGGGTCTTATTATTAGTAGGCATTATTCTCTCTCCTTTTTATATTTAATCTTCTTCCAATGATATTGTATCTATTTCATCCCACATAAGATCTTTATTATCCATATCATCAAAACAAAGGTCTAAACTTTCTATCTTATCCCAGCTGAAATTCCTGAAGTCAAACACGACATTCAAATGTGCCGGTGTAAAACTTTTTGCTAATTCTATTGCCTTTTCCTGTGTCAAACTTTTATCAAGCATAGATATGCAGCTTATGAAAATTGTAAACTCACCCGGACTTTCAAATATCTCAGTTTCTAAGCCACAGGCTAACAAGGCTTTTTTTATCCCTTCCATATTAAAATCATTCGCTGTTACTGAGCTTCTGTAATTAAGCATTCTTCGTCTGTTTTCAATCGTTTCTTCTGATAACTTCCTGTCACTTAATTCCTCTCTGATACTAAGCCCATAATCTTCTGCTGTCGCAACAAATGCTTCCTGTTCTAAATTGCTAAGTTCTCTGTCTAATATCTCAAGCCCTTTTGCATATGCACAGAGTTCTGCGTGTACAAGGCTCTTATCATCAAGCTTATATAGCCCTGTCGGTCTTAACCCTGCTTTTAATCTGTTTAATTGCTCTTGCATATATCTTAGCCTTCCTTTTCTGTAATACTTATTGTTCCGACTACAGCTTTTTGGCCCTGTGTCATAACCATATCACTGCCAAAATTACCTATTATGTAATTTTCTACACCATCTACATTTAATATTCTGTTTCCTGCTACAGCCAAATAATAATTTTCTCCTATGCCCAAAGAATTTATGTACTCAGCCACTGCATTCTCACAATTTTCCTTGACGCTTTCAAAGTCATAACCCTGTTTACAACTTATTCCAAAATACGCAGTACAGTTTACCTGTTCAGGACTTAACACTTCTACATCAACATTTATTTCTCTGAGATTATCAAATTCGTTTTGCATCAAATCTATTAAATCCTGTGACGGCTCACCACCTGCCCAGATATATACATCAACAGTACCCACTCCTCTTTGCAGTCCTATAACTCCTGCTGACGTAACATTTTCATTTTTTAAAGCCTGCTCCTTATAAAATGCTGTGTTTGTACCATTTGAAATATTCCTATAACTCTCTATTATCCTTTTCCTCAGATTCTCATCGCTTTCTTCTTCTGTACCTCCTGTAAAAGCCTGTATGTTCATTACCTCAGATATGCCGGGAAGAGATGTGATAATGACGCTTATACTGCCTGCCTTACAGTTGCCTTTTTTGCCCTCATCCAAAGATCTTGCTTTTAGCGTTACTTCTAAGTCTCCTGCATATAAAATCCCTTCTTCCACGGTTTCATATCTGCTGTCCTGAACACTTGCTGTGCTGCACACTGTTCCAATCGGGATATTTATATCATATGATACCGGGGTTTGGATATAAAAAGTCAACTCGCCCTGGGCTTTCACAGCTTTTTTTCTTTCTATTCCTCTTTCTTGTGCGTGATAATCAAGTTGGATATCAGTTGCTGTCTGAACAAACATCTGTTTTTTTAACCATTCGGTATTTATAAGACAATTATATATTTCTCCTGCTAATAATCTTATTCTGATTCCTATGTCAGATGCATCATCTGCAGAATATCCGGCTAAATTTCTAAATTCTTCATTCATTGAATTTAAAATTTCTTCATAGCTTTTACTCATTTTTTTACCTCCTCTCAGACAGATATATCTATATCTTCTATTTGTTCATCAACGCTAATCTTAAAGCTTAATCTTAACTGCTCGCCCATTTTACAGCTTTCTGCTTTAACTGATACGACATTTACATTTTTCATATCTTTTAGTGCTTTTTTTGCATAATCTATTGCTTGTTTTTCTATATTGTTTCTGCTTATATTTCCCATTTTTATTTTATAAAATTCGCTACCTAAATCTCTGTTGTAAACATAGCTGCCTTTTTTACAGATAAGCCTTATAATAATCCTTTGTAAAATTTCTTCATATGAGTCTATCATCACAGGATATCCCTTG
>JAUMXZ010000085.1 GCA_030528905.1 Clostridia bacterium
CGTAGGCAGCGGACCTGCGCTGGCGATGGTCATCAGCAACTTTATTCCGCTTCCTGTTTTTACCGATATTGGTATAATCGCTCTGAAATCATACATTTGTGAAAGCTCTGAAATAAGCGGCATAAGCTTTGTTTTATCTTCTAACAAATCTATCTTATTTAATACTGCTATAGCCGGTATATTCGCTGCTTTTATACTGTTTATTAAATTCTCTTCGGTTTTTCCCACTTTCTCTCTTGATGCATCTATTACTAATACTGCTACATCAACATCTGAAACGGTTGTCTTTACTGACTTTACCATATAATCACCGAGTTTTGTCTTCGCTTTATGAAATCCCGGTGTGTCTATGAATATAAGCTGCGTATTATCTCTTGTCAAAACTCCCATTATTCTGTTTCTTGTTGTTTGCGGCTTTTTTGAAACTATTGCTATTTTTTCTCCAACTAATGTATTCAGCAGTGATGACTTCCCAACATTCGGTCTTCCTATAATACTTATAAACGCACTCTTTTTTGTCAATAAAACATCACTTTCATTTATACTCATTTTTACTACTCCTTATCAATAGTTTCCAATAAAAAGCTCACCGGTCTGAATCCGTCATTACAGGAGATCATTGCTGATTTTTTGTTCTTCATCCAGCCGTTATAAAAATCTTCTCCACCACAGGCAAGCGTCATCACAAAAGGTGATATACTATCCCAGGCACTTTGGCAAAATCCTTTAGGTTTTTCCCAGCCCGGTGCAATAAACACCTGGCCCTCTTTCATATCACACGCGTGTTCTATCGGGTTTTCATACTCTTCCATTAAATCTTTATACTCTGCAATTTTCATAACAGTTATTCTTACTTTTTTCATTCTCTTTTTTCTCCTGCTATATATGACTGTCTTTGCTTTTATCCAACATTTTATAGACTCTTTCTTTTATTCCTACAGGACCTATAAAAATATATAAAACAGCAATTAGTGCAAAGATAACCAGCGGTATAAGCATATATATTTGCTTTGAAAAGTAGTTATATATGTTTAGAAAACCTTCCGGCTTCCAAAATATGATAACACCTATCACCACTGCGCAGACAGCGCAAAAAAACACTGCTCCTGCTGCTACATCTTTTGATATTCTCGCCATAGGGTTATATGTCGAGCTTGACATATCTGTTAACTCCTCTATAGCTGTGTTTATCATCTCTGCTCCTATTACCATACTTATAACCAACAGTAATACTGCATATTCAATTACAGACAGCGGGAAAAAGAACGAAAAGGCTATTATAAAAACTGCTGCTGTTGTATGTATCCTCATATTCCTCTCGTTATTTATGCAGTACACTATTCCTCTTATTGCATATTTAAAACTCGCTATCAGACTTTTCATATCTTAAAATTCTTCTCTATATCATATCCTACATAATGGCCGCCTGATAAAGGCAGACCTATCTCTGCCATTATAAACTCTTCTCTTTCTCTCATTATCGCTTTCTCCTTTGGCACTTCGTGATCATAGCCTAAAAGATGCAGCATTGAGTGTGTTGTCAAATAGCTCATTTCTCGCTGAAAACTATGCCCATATTTTTCTGCCTGTTCATATGCTTTTTCTGCTGATATCACTATATCTCCTAATATCTTTGCGTTTGTTGACAGATTTATCTCATATTCCCCGTTTTCTGACATCGGAAATGATAAAACATCTGTCGGGGCATCTATATTTCTGTATCTTTTATTCAGTTCTTGAATTCGCTCATTGTCTACAAAAGTTATACTTACTTCTACGTTCCCTTCTACTTTTTCTACGGATAATGTTGCGTTGCAACATCTTCTTAAAAGCATTCTTACGCCTGAGGGGATCTTTACAGCTTTTTGTTCGTCGTTGATGGATATAATTCTTTTCTTCATTTTTCAATCTCCTTTACGCTTTCTTTTTTTTATAAGCACGCTCGTATGCCTTTACGATATCCTGCACAAGTTTATGTCTGACGACATCTTTGTTATCAAAATAAATCTGTGCAATATCATCTATATCTTTTAACACATATATTATGTCTTTTAATCCTGATTTCTTTCCGCTTGGAAGGTCTATTTGAGTCAGATCTCCTGTTATTACCATTTTTGAATTAAATCCTAATCTTGTCAGAAACATTTTCATTTGCTCTGCTGATGTATTTTGTGCCTCGTCTAATATTATAAAGCTGTCATCTAATGTGCGACCTCTCATATAGGCTAAGGGAGCTATTTCTATATTTCCTCTTTCTACATATTTTTGATATGTGTCACTTCCTAACATATCAAAAAGAGCATCATACAACGGTCTTAGATACGGATCAACTTTTTGCTGTAAGTCACCCGGTAAAAAGCCTAAACTTTCGCCTGCTTCAACAGCCGGGCGTGTTAGTATTATTCTGTTTACTTCTCTTTCTCTGAACGCTTTTACCGCCATTGCTACTGCAAGATATGTTTTTCCCGTACCTGCCGGTCCTGCTCCTATTGTTATCGTGTTTTGAGCAATAGCTTCACAATATTTCTTTTGGCCTAAGGTCTTTGGCTTTATTGGTCTTCCTTTTGAGCTAAGACAAATACAATCTCCTGCTAAAGTTGTTATTTCTCTTTCCTTGTTACTTTCTGTCAGAGACATACAATATCGTATGTTTTGTTCTTCTAAGGTTTCTCCTCGGTTGATAAGCGACAAAAGACTGCTTATGACTCTTATAGCTTTACTTACATCTTGCTCTCTGCCTGATATTTTAAGCTCATTGCCTCTGCTCACAACAGACACATTATATTCCTTTTCTATCAGTTTTATATTCTTATCAAAATTCCCGAACAGGTTGACAGTATGCTCCATTCTATCTATATTTATTATCTGTTCAACCATAAATTCACCTTCATTATCCTAACAATTTCTGAGATCAATACTCAAACTCATTATACCACAAACATCACTTATTGTCATTTATTTTTTTATTTCAATTTTTTAACTTTATTTACTTATATTTACAACTTTCTCTTCTGCTATATTTTCTATGCAACTGTACATAATTTCAACCCTGTAGACCTCATCTTCTATTATATATTTTTCTTCTTTTTCTACTATCTCTATATCACTCATATTTTCACTTTCATAGGTCGCCACTTTTTCTTTCAGCCGCTCTTGTGCTTCTTCCAAACTCAATTTCCTTTCTACTGTTTCATACGGAAAAAATGTTTCTTCCCAGAATATAATCGGTATACTCGTACCTATTATATTCTTTTCTTCCTCATTACTCATAATCTCACAGTTTTTAGAAAACGCTCCTGCAAATTTATATGGTATCACCAGATCAAAAAGCTTTAGTCCTTTCCTTACTGATATATGATCGTCAAGATATTTTTTCTCCTCTACTGCAAGCGGTATCTCTTCCTTTAAAAATCGAACAGTCGATGCAAATATTTTTCCACTCGATCTTTTAAATCTTGTATCCTTTTCCTCTTGCTCTATTATTCCACTTACCAATAGCTGACCTTTTTGCACTATTTCTCCCTGTTCTACTTTGCAATCTCCGCTGTAAACCTCAGTCTTTACAATCTGTCCGTCTGATTTTGCCACCAAATTACTCACCCCTTCATTATTTTCTATCTGCGGTGGCGGGGTTCTTTGGTTTATTTGTACCTGTATTACGCTTGAGTTCATATTTACAGACATCCAGGATATATCATTTATTTCTTTTGTTATGTTCTCCTCCAACAGCTCTGTATTTATTGAGTCTTTTAATGTGCCAACTCCGACTCCATAGTCTTGCATCACTTTTTTTACCTTATCTCCATCTATACTGCCTGTTTGCGATATTTCTATTCTCCAGACGTACATCTGTGCTATATATAAAATTATCAAAAATACTATTGTGCCTACGACAAGGCCTATGTGTTTTTTATTTTTCCTGATAAAAAACGGCAACCCTTTTTTCTTCGTTATCTTTACACGAAGTCCTGTTGCCTTTGCTATCTTTCTTATGTATCTATATTCGTTGGCTTTTATATTGCCCTTTATTTTAAGATCTTTACTCTCTACTCCCCATATATTTATATTATTCTTTGTAACTGTATTTATAAACTTTGACGGGTAATTACATATACCTTCAAACACAACATATCCAAAAAACAACCTAAAAATTT
>JAUMXZ010000086.1 GCA_030528905.1 Clostridia bacterium
GCAACTTATGAAAGGTTATAACAAGATATAAAACACGGTGAGTTGTAATCCCAACAATGAAGCCCCTCGATAAATAATTTGGCAAAAAAGCCAGTATTTATGCGGGTTTCAGGGGTTCTGAAAACCTAAAAAACTTACACCATACACCACACTTACACCAAACGATGCAGAAAACCGTGCAGAGCTGAAACAATCGCATATTTTAAGACTTATGACCTTGATGGATTAGTTTTCATCAAGGTCTTTTTTTGTTTGACGGATAGACAAAATCAGGCTGAAATGATATAATAATAAAAAGAATAATCGTCATTTGCAGAGAAGCAAATATGCTTTTGGGGGACGCATAATGGAAAAAACTTTTATTGAGATGAAGCTCTTTCAGGTAAAACCCGATAGATACGAGCAGTTTGAAGCAAAGATTGAGGAAATGTCCTCAAATCAGCTTCAATGCGAAGGCTGCATATCTCTCAAGTATTTTAAGAGATTTTATACCATAGACGGAATCGAACTTGGTGAGCCGCCAAGAGAGTTAACTAAGATTGTAAAGTGCGTAAAATACTACTCATATTGGGAGTTTGATACAAAAGAAAACTATGGGCAGGCTATAAAAATCTTTTTCGAGAACTATAATAAAGATTTGCGAAAACTGCTGATTGCCCCTTTTGATATTAATTTGGGATATTCAATTTAGGTGATTTGCAAATTCAGATTTATTACGGAGGTGCGCTATGACAGAGAAAGAAAAAATGCAGAAGCAAATGCTTTACGATGCTAATTATGACAAGGACTTGCTGATAGAAAGGAACAGAGCCAAAGACTTGTGTTATGAGTATAATCAGCTTCGCCCCTCTGACGAGAAAAATCAACAGGCAATAATGAAACGGTTACTCGGCAAAACAAAGGGAGCGTTTACGATAGTTGCTCCGTTTTGGTGCGACTATGGATACAATATCGAAATCGGCAAGAACTTTTTTGCAAATCACAATACCGTTATTCTGGATGGCGGTAAAGTAACATTTGGTGATAATGTATTTGTAGCTCCTGATTGCGGCTTCCACACAGCAGGTCATCCAATTGATTTTGAAAGAAGAAATCAGGGCTTGGAATATGCCTATCCAATTACTGTCGGTGACAACGTATGGATTGGCGCAGGTGTTCAGGTAATGCCGGGCGTTACAATCGGAAGTAATGTAGTAATCGGCGGCGGCAGTGTGGTAGTAAAAGATATACCCGATGATTCCGTTGCGGTTGGCAATCCCTGCAAGGTCATAAGGAAGATAACAGAAGAAGATAAGAAAAAATGTTGGGATAGATAGAACATTTTGAAACCCAGGCAGCCTTATATGAGGTTGCCTGTTTTTTTATACCCTGAAACGAATCGCAAACTTCGATTTTCTCCTGTTTCTTATATAATATAGGTAAAGGAGAGGATACGGTATGAAAAGAATGTTAGCTGATGTTTGCCCTGAACTTATAAATGAATGGTCACAACGCAATTTACCTCTTACGCCGGACAGCGTAACGCACGGCTCTAATAAAATAGTATGGTGGAAAGGTTCAAACGGTCATTCGTGGGAAGCGAAGATATGTGAACGTGCCATAGAAGAAAAAGGCTGTACCATTTGTGAAAGTGAATATCAGAGTGCATTTCCACAGTTAGCCATCAGCTTTTATGCTTGTATGAAAGGGTTACAAATAATACTTAATTCAGATAAAGTTGTTGGACTCCCCCTTGAAACATACATACCTGAAGAAAAACTTGCCATTGAATCAGAATGTGGCACGGACGATATAGAAATAGTGAAAGAACATATATGCAAAGCAAGGGGTATCAATCTTATCAAACTTCCTTATAAGAAAAAAGAAACGGAAACAGAATATGCCCTAAAGCTAAAGCAAACACTAAGGAACGTACATATATTTATATCCTCAGATGTAGACGAGGATGTGGCATTCATAAGAAAACGCTTCTATAAATGGAGAAAATTTCAATAATGGAGGTGCAAGATGAAAAATAAAGATTATCATATTTATTTGACCGAGATGGAATACCACCACATCATTCAATCCCTTATCAATATGAAGAATGAGCTGATAGAACAAAGTAGATATACCGATGCAGTTGATGATGTTCTGTGTAAGTTTGTTTCAGCTAAGAAAAAGAAAGTAAGGGTACAGTATGTTTAGAGGTATTGAAAGACCACTTATCAATGAATGGTAGGTGGTCTTATTTATATACGGATAAATTATAAAATTATTCTCTCTTTTCTACACGCCACCTGATCCTAACGGATAGGTGGCTTTTTTCATTTCTAAAAACTTTTCTAAAAAAATTTTTCTTTTTTTCTCAAAATAGGGTGTCATTTGAGGGTGCTAATTCCAAATATGTGAAGGGAGTAATTGAGTCCGGACACATATCTCCCTTTGAAAAGAAGAAAAGTGAGGGTGAAAAGATGATATCCAAGAATAAAAAAAGTTGTTAAGCGTGGAGAGATTTACTATTTTGATTTTGGCGTTTCAGAGGGCTTTATACAGAGTGGCCGCAGACCTGTATTGGTTCTTCAGGCAGACAATTTCAATGCGAAAGCACCGACAATCATTGTGGCTTCTATCACGACAGTAATTAAAAAGAGTTATCTTCCTTCCCATATTATGTTGGGAGAAAGTTTTGGTTTATCAAAGCTTTCTATGCTTCTTCTGGAATAGATTTAGGCGGTAAATAAGTCAGTTTTGACGGACTACATTGGTTTTATTGATTTTGTTAATGCTTTAACAATGTTTTTTTCAATATATTCTACTCTGTCAAAAACCATCGGTTTAAAATGTGCAGTTATGGCTGCTACAATTTGATTTTTTCTATCAATGTAGATAATATTACCACCATCACCGATAGCGGCAATTATATCTCTTGTTCTGTGAGGAAGCCACCACAAAAATCCATAATCCTGATTCCCGAATTTTTCATCGGTAGATACATAGGATTTCGTCATCACTTCAATCCAGTTCTCACTTACAATACGGGTATTGTTATAAACTCCGTTATTAAGCACCATTAAGCCTATCTGTGCCATTTCATAGGCAGAAAGAGATAATCCCCAGCCCGCAGTTGGCATACCGGTCGGGTCCAAAAACCAAACCTTTCCGTGATCGTTTTTGTTCATTAAGTACTCAAACTGATCTTCTTTGCTCCTGCAGCCTGCATTGCTTCTTGCTTCAATACCTAATGGTTTAAAAAGATATTCATTAGCAAAATCAAGTACATTCATACCACTTGTAATTTTGATAATTCCCAATAAGATTTGAACACCGAGAGTGTGATACCTGAATTTATTAGTGATACCTTTGCGACCTCCCAAAATATCTAATGTTGTCAGTGTCCAATCTTTCGATGTACAGATCTTTGTCCACGGCTCGCTCTTTCCCTTGTATGGAGCTGTCATTGTAAGTAAATGTTTAATTGTAACTTTAAATATGGTTTTTTCTCCTCTTTTGGGGATATATGTTTCCTTGTAATAGTCCATAACAAAGTCATCTACACTTTTTATCAAACCTTGGTCAATAGCAATTCCTATCAGCAATGATGTTACAGATTTTGTTACACTCATAACATTCATTGTATCATCTTTTTTAAATCCGGCTCTATATTCTTCGATCTCAAGTATGTTATCCCTATAGGCTACAATCTGTTTTATATTAACATCGTTTTTACTTGAATAAATATCTAAAACTTTCCTCATCAAAAATTCCTCCTGTAAAACAGTAAAAATCATATTATTTGGATGTTCTATAATAAGCCTAAGTGAATTTAAAATTAATTTCAATAGTTTTTACAACATAAAATTCGGAAGTTTCGTCAACAGTACGGTGTCGAAAGCCTATACCGAATTTACAAAGGAAGTGTTAGATGATGGCGACAGGAAGGAAGAAAGGGTGCAAGGTTAGCAAAAATCAGGGATATTCCAATAAGCGAGATTGACGATTTTCCGGACCAACCCAATCGACAGTTCACTTTATGCAGAATATACAAAAGATAATAATATGGATCTTTCTCTATAGTCTCTTTTTTTGTTGCCTTGACAAACGATTAGGGGGGGGGGGTATAATCTAAATGATTATCTGTGTGGAT
>JAUMXZ010000087.1 GCA_030528905.1 Clostridia bacterium
GTCTTATAAATGCTATGTCATCACTGCTGCTTACAATAGCGGTTACCCGTATATTTGGAAATGGTGAAGACAGCGATATATTTTCGATAGCATATTCAACAGCATTGATGTTATCAACTTTAGGGCTTTTTGAAGCAAGGCAATTTCAAACTAGTGATGTAAAAGGTGAATATAAATTCAGCGAATATTTATCAATGAGATATCTGACCTGTATGCTGATGATACTATTTATAGGCATATTCATAATTATAAACGGCTATAACATAGAGAAGGCTGCTGTAATGTTTTTAATAACATTATATATGGCAATAGGAGCACTTGAAGATGTATATCAAGGATTTTTCCAGCTTAAAGGTCGTCTTGACTTGGCAGGTAAATCGCTGTTTATAAGAATTTTAGTATCTATGATTTTCTTTTTTGTGACGGTTATACTTACAGAGAATCTTGTTTTTTCGTCTGTGATGTTGTGTGTAGGATCACTTATTATATTCTTAGGGTATGATGTAGTAACACAAATAAAAATGACGGATAAAATAATATTTCCAAGATTTAATTTCCGAAGAATAAAGAAGCTTATAATGGAATGTTTACCGCTTTGTATATGTTCATTTTTATCTATATATACACTAAATGCACCGAAGTATTCAATAGATGATATATTTTATAATGAGGTGGGAATACAAACGATATTTACAATACTTGTAATGCCTGCAGCAGCGATAAATCTGCTTAGTATTTTTGTATTCAGGCCGGCTATGACACCGCTTGCCAACAGTTTTTATTCAAAAGATATAACCGGATTTAAGAAGATAATAAAAAGGCTTGTAAGCTGGATAGGGATTGTTATGGTGGTATGTGTACTGCTTGGTTACCTGTTTGGAACACAGGTTTTGAGCTTAATATACGGAGTAGACGTGACAGAATATGTATTAAGTCTTGTACTCATACTTATAGGCGGCGGAGTAAGTGCGTTGCTTAGTTTGTTGCAATATATAATAACGATAATGAGAAAGCAGTACAGGTTATTGATAGGATACATATTATCAGGAGTGTTTGCCTATTTTGTTTCAAACTATATGGTGGCAAATTATGAGATATTAGGAGGAGCGATAAGCTATTTATCGACATATATATTTACGGCTATATGCTTTTTTATTGTGCTTACATACTACTGGAAAAAGCTTGTAAAATAGGAGGGATATTTTATGTATGACAAAAAGGTTAATGTAGTTATGTCAGTATATAAGCCGAATATAGAATATTTTAAAAAGCAGCTTATATCAATAGATTCACAGACATACGAAAACATAGAAGTTTTAATATGGAATGATTGTCCCGAAGAAACCTTAGATTATGAGTTTATAAAGAGTTGTATAAAAAGGTTTGATGTAAAAATATTCCAGGCAAAAGAGAATTTAGGATATGTAAAGGCTTTTGAAAAACTAACAGACATTGCTAATGCAGAATATATAGCGTATTGTGATCAGGATGATATATGGCTTAGCGATAAGATAGAAATACAGGTAGCAAGCTTAGTGGAAAACAAAGCAGTGCTGGCAACCTGTGACAGGATGATAATAGATGAAAACGATAATATAACAGTAAACAGCATAAGGCACGACAAGAAAGAGCGCGAAGCCTGTTGGTCAAGCGGAGATGATATAACAAAGTATGCGATTTTCAGTTGCTATTCAATAGGTATGGCAACAGTAGTACGAGCAGACATTGCAAAAGCCTGCATACCGTTTCCTTTGGAGACAGCGCACGATAAATGGCTTACAATGTGTTCATCATATATGGGGAAAGTGTGCTTTGTAGACAAAACGCTTGTTAAATACAGAAGACATTCAAGCAACGAAAGCGGTGTACTTTCCAAAATTACAAGTAAGGAAGAATATTACAAAGAGCGCGTGGACTGTGCATACAGACTTACAGATATATTTTTAAAAAAGTTTCCGGATTTTAAAGATAAGTATGAGGTTTCAGAGTTTGCAAAAGCAAGGTATGAAAAGAATATATTTAAGATTTTCAAGTACAGATATTTATCGCCTACTATCGCAAAAGCCGAAATAGTTTTAAAATTTATGCCGAATTTTATTTTCAGGCGTATGATAGCAAGATAAACAAAAGGTTATAAGAGGGTGTGTTACAGTGTTTTTAGAGGACTTGATCAAGAGAAATCAAAATATCATAGCAGACGGAGCAATGGGGACATATTACATACAGGAATATGAGAATGACACAAAGCCTTGTGAATTTGCAAATATATATAATCCGGAAAGGATATACTCTATACATAGAGAATATATAGAAGCCGGAGCCAACATAATAAGGACAAACACTTTTTCAGCTAACACAAAGGCGTTGGGGGTTAGTTTGGAAGAAGTGTTAAAAATAGTAGAAGAAGGCTATAAGACAGCAAAGAAAGCAGCAGAAGATAAAGCGGTTATTTTATGCGATATGAGCGAAACGGTTGTTGAAGATAATGAAGAAGATATAGTAAAGGAATATATTAGTATAATAGATAAATTTCTTGAATTAGGAGGAACGAATTTTTTATTTGAATCTTTATCATCTGTGTCGTACTTTAGCAAGTTGGCAAAATATATAAAAAGCAGGGATAAAAACAATAAGGTGATGATAAGTTTTGCACTTTCCCCAAGAGGCAGAACATATTTAGGAGAGAGTATAAAGAGATTAAGCTCAGATATATTAAACAGCAAAGAATATTTTGACATAGTAGGACTTAACTGTGGCTGCGGACCTATACATACGGTAAACTTTATAAAGGAGTTAAAAAGCAGCTTGGAAGATGAGGACTTTATATTTTCAGCCATGCCAAATTCAGGTTATTCAGATGGGAATATAAATCTGAAGAATAATGAGGCATATTTTTCAGAGATGTTATCATCGGGCAGTTTTTTAAAAATGACAAAAATCATAGGCGGCTGTTGTGGGACTACTCCGAAACATATAAAGAGATTATCAGAGAAGATAAAAAGCATATCGTATATAACAAGTGAAAATATACGAATAATGAACAACATAGATGTTACAAATTTTAAAAGGCAGTCTCAATGTACAAATTTTAATTCAAAGCTAAGCAGTGGTAAATTGGTATTAGCAGCGGAGCTTGATCCTCCGTATGGAAACGATATAACAAAGCTTATAGACGCGGCCAAAAAACTGTCAGACAGCGGTATTGATATAATAACTATATCAGACTCACCAATGGCAAGAGCAAGAATGGACCCGGTAGTATGCTCAGCGAAAATAAAAAGAGAGGTAAAAATAGATGTGCTGCCGCATATTTGCTGCAGAGACAGGAATTTAAACGCAATAAAATCTATTTTACTTGCGATGAATTGCGAAGAAATAGATACAGTATTAGCTGTAACCGGAGATAAAATATCCGATGCAGATAAGAAATATGTAAAGTCGGTATTTGATCTAAATTCTATAACACTAATGAAACTGATTACCAATATGAACGAAGATGTATTCTCAGGCAGACCTGTAAATATAGGCGGAGCACTGAATTTTGATTTTAAATCCGAGAAAGCGTTTTACGATAAAGTGGCAAAGAAGATAGAAGCGGGGCTTAAATTTTTCTTAACACAACCTGTTTATGAAGAAAAAAGCGTAGAAATAATAAAAAAAGTAAGAAGCATGGGGGCAAAAGTTTTAGTAGGTATAATGCCGATAGTGAGTTATAAAAACGCGATGTTTATGAACAACGAAATCCAGGGAATAGATATTCCGGAAGAGTATGTAAATAGATTTTCGCCGGATATGGACAGAGAAACCGCGCTTAATGCAGGACTTGGCATTGTAAAAGAGAACATAAAGATGAGCAGGGAACAAGCAGATGGGTATTATTTTATGACACCATTTAACAGAGCTGATATAATATGCAGGGTAATCGAAGAAAACAGGGAGATATTGTATGGTTAAAGTTAATATAAAGACAGATAAGCTATACATAAAAACATCCTACAAGGTAGGGACAAAAATATCAGATATACTGATAGGTAATAATATAAAATTAAATCTGCCGTGTAATGGGAAATATGGCTGCGGTAAATGTAAAGTTATAGCAGCAAAAGGGCTATCAGAAATAACG
>JAUMXZ010000088.1 GCA_030528905.1 Clostridia bacterium
ATATATACCAAGGATACTATTTTTGATAACATTCTCGAAAATCAGATGGGACACGCAAAATGCAGAAATGAAGTTATCTGTTCGCTCTTGCTACTCCTTTCAAAAAAGAGAATTGTTATGCTGTGAGGTGATATTTCTGAAAGAGCTTTATATGAAGCTGCCACAACTTCTCAAAAAACGCATTGCACTGAATATTTTAATTGCAACTCTTGCAGTAGTGTTGTTCTTTATAGTGATTTTCTGCTTTTCTGATGTGGTTTTGGCACTTCCGTGTTTAATTTTAAGTGTTTTACTAATTGTAAAAACAGCGATTCTGTTTTATAATTGTATTGCCGGTAATTACCTTGAGATCAAGGGGGTATGCTCCGAAGTGGAAAAAACTCCTTTCAGAAGACGGGTTAAGTCAATTACAGTAAAGGCAGAAGATAAGAAGCTGAAACTCAATGCTCATTACAGTATAAAGAATATAGGTATTGGAGATGCTATAACCGTGTACATATCACAAAAGTCACCGTTATATTATAAGAATGGTACTTACGTAGCAAATGAGTTTTATGGAGTTTCTGTTGATGAGGAGGAGTAGAATTTGGATATCAGTAAAGAAAAATTACTTGAAACAATTGATGACATACGCAAACTTATCACTGAAAACGAGAAGCCGGATGGTAGTCTTGGGATAGATATGGTAAGAGCAATGGTTGTTCTTGAATTTGCAAAAACAGAGATTGAAAAAACAATTTCTGTATAATTTATCGCCTATAACTCGGTTTTCTGTGGAACGGACTTTTCGTTGAAATCTCAAAGAGAAATTGAATTGTAAAAGCATTTTTATATGCATTATTGGTTGTGTGGCAAAGTTCCACACATTATAAACAATATTAGAGGTTTTATAAAAACTGTCAAAAGTTTTATAAAATCTCTTTTGTTTTTTATAAAACAGATTATAAAAAATCCCTATTCTTTTATAAAAGAATGCAGAAGATTTATAAAAAATATTTAGACTTTTATAAATCATTGACCGACTTTTTATAATTTCAGGCAAAACCTTTTATAAAACTAATGCCGACATTTTATAAAAGTTGCTTGATTATTTTATAATTTCAGCATAAAGGTTTTATAATTCCTTCCGTAATCTTTTATAATTTTAGTTCCGGAGTTTTATATTTTCTGTTCTACCCTTTTATAAACAGTTGACGATGTTTTATAAAAGATGTCCATTCTTTTATAAAAACTGTTAGAAATGCCGATTTGACAATATTTGCATACTTTTATATAATATAAGTATCAAAAAAAAGGGGGGTATAGGTATGCACTTGAGCAAATTAATGGAAAAATATCCTAAAATAGATAAAAGATTAAAAGAATTAAAAAAGGAATTAAAATCCTTGTCAAAAGAAGAATTGGCTTGGGTGTTAAAGGGATTTTTACCACCCGAGAAAAAGCCAAACCGACCACTAACAGATTATGAAATCTTTATTGACAAATATGGGTTAAAGCCTGCTTGTCCTTACTGCACAAGCCGATTATATCACCCACACGGTTTAGACGATTATGGAAAACCCCGATATAAGTGCAGAAAATGCGGGAAAACTTATACCATAATGACAGGTACTTTTGCAGATAAATCTACATTCCCCCTACCTGTGCAGATTGCAGTAATTAACTATACTTTAATGGGGTTATCCTTATCCGCTTGTCGGCGTAATTTAGCGGTTGACTACGGGTGGCACACCTCAGAAGGCACAATCTTGCTATACAGACATAAGTTCTTAAAAGCCCTTTTAGAACACTATGGAATGCCGAAATTGTCGGGTGTAGTTCAGGTTGACGAAACATATTTCAGGGAAAATCAAAAGGGTGCAATGGAATTAGTCAATGTTGCACCAACCGCAGTAAAAGAGAGAAAACCCCGACTTGAAAACACACATATACCTTCCGAGCTTGGGATTTTCGGACCAGAGTTTGCCTGTGTAGTTACGGGAATATCAAGCGAGGGCTATGTTTCCGCAGTTTTATCAGGATTAGGGAAAAGTAGTTCCCAAATCCTTGAAGATTATTTTAGTGATTATTTAGGGGATATAACCTTCCTTTGTAGTGACGATTATGACGCCTACACTCGGTATTGTGATAATAATGCTATTCCACACTACATACAACCTTCTGATATGAAAAAAATAGTTAGAAAAGAGCAAAAAGACTGGGCAGAAAAGCATAATGGCAGAGAATTGGCAGAAGAAACAATCCTTAAAAGGTATTATCAAACACAAGGTCTTGACAGAGTGGAAAACTACGGCAGATTAAGTTTTGCAGAGTTTGAGAGATTAAAGGCCGAAAAACACTTGTCATTAAATAACATTGATAGTTTTCACATTCAATTAAAGCGACATATCAACAAAAACTTGACTGGTGTCGCTACTGTGTATTTGCCTTTATATCTTGCTTTATATGTATTCAAGCATAATTGGAGTATCAGCCACAACAAACAACACCCCACCTCCCGACATGACGCTGAAAACATATTGATTGACTTACTGCAAAGAAAAGGGACAGCATACCGAAGTGAGGATATAAAGGGTGGAAATATACTTGATTATGTAAAGCCTACCACCCATTATATAAACAATCTGCAAGAACTGACAGAAGAAATGAGAAGAAAATCAAATATTATGGGCTTTACTTTTGACGAAAATGACAGATTACTCACTTTTAACAAAAGAAAATATTTCAGGAATTGCGGAATAACAAAGTTAAAGCAGATATGCAAGGAATACCATATAAAAGGCTATACTGCCATTGACAGTAAAGAGAGATTAGCAAAATTAATCTGTGAATTACCACAAGTCAATGACATTTTTCTTGGACTTGTTGCCGCAGACCACTTGCATTCACAATTTATGGAAGATATACAACTAATGATACAACAAGCAGAAGAACTTGACTAGATCTCAAAAGTGTCATTTATAAGTGTTGGTTTTTCCCGGAAGATTTTCCGAACCCAATTTTTTTATTGATTTTACCCCTTAAAAAGCATAGTTTTTTTGGAAAATTAATAGGCAAATATATATAAGTGTCGGTTTTTTCTTTTTCGGGGATATCCACCAGAAGGAGATAACCACAACAGGGCACTATGCTGAAAATTGCCAAAATTGTTGACTTTAGGGCGTAATTCTGCTATAATTTAGCTAGAATATAGATAGAATATAGGAAATGGAGTGAATATTTGAGAAAAGGAGTGTTAATATGAAAAAGTTATTCACATTATTTTCAGTAGTATTGGCGTTGTTGTTAGTGGGTTGTAACACCACCCAACAAAACCAACAATCAGAAAAAGGCGATTTTAAGTTCTGCTCTCTTGAATGGGGTATTGATTGGGAAACAGTACAAAAAAGTGATATATTTCAAAATGCTGATATTCTTAAAGAAAACGGAAATCGGAAAACAGTTAAATTGGAAAATGGTGAATATTTAGGAATACCAATAGGTGACATTGGATTGGTTTTTGATACAAATGGTGTTGGGGATACTGCTGGATTAGTTACTGTAATGGTTCAATATGAAGAAGAATATGAAAAAACTTTACTAACCAAGTTAGAAGAATTATATGGAGAGAGAAAAAACACTTATATAGATAAAAACGGAGTTGAAAATCCAATTAATCCTGCTGGTTGGGTTAGTAATGATACCATTGAGAGTGTTTTGACAGAGCAAGAAAAAGAATATTATCTTAGTATGTTGCCTGAAGGCTATGAACAAACAAGAATTGACGCACTTTTAAGGTCACCTCTTGTTTCAATTAGACTTAATGAAGAACTTAATTTTATTGAGTTTAATGGAAATTATTCGGCAATTGTTTCCTATATACAAGCAGAATTGAAAAAGTAAATGTTGGATATTTACAATGGGCAAGATTGCAAATCTTGCCCATTTCTTATGTATAAAAATCAATTTTTCTTTGAAATCGCAACAAAAAAATTATTCCACAGAAAATAAAGTTATAAAATTTATCGCAGTGGATTGACTAATTCCAATTAGTATGCTATAATAATTATATAAGTTTCA
>JAUMXZ010000004.1 GCA_030528905.1 Clostridia bacterium
AATTCATCTACTATATAAAACTCGCCCTTCGTACCCTCCTGTACTGAAAATGTGAGGTCCTTTAAATTATTCATATCAATATTTGCATCTTTTGGAACTAACATATACTGAGATGACTTTATATATCTGTCTGTAAAGTCCACTTGTTTTGATCTCTCTTCGGTTATCGTCATAGCTGACGCTACTATTTGGCCCTTGCCCGATTTAAGAGAATCTATTAAAAAGTCAAAGTCGATACTAACAACCTTTAAAGAAACACCCATATCCTTTGCTATTTCATTAGCAATATCCATATCAATACCCTCTACTCTGCCTGCATAGCCTATATATTCAAACGGCGGAAATGTTGGATTTGTAAGGATCACTAATTCTCCTTTTTGCTTTACTGCATCAACATTTGGGGTATTGCTATCAGGATCTATAGCTTTATTTGAACACGAACAAATACATAACAGAGATAAACATAAGCAGCAGATTATAATAAATCTTTTCATTTAAACCTCCTTTAATTTATAAACAACATATTAAATCTGTGTATCCACAAGATAAAAAAACATATTTCTAAGCCTATAGTATATATTTTTCAAGTCAGACATAGGTAATGGGTTTACACCTTTTCCCACTTCAACAGTAAATGCCGGTTTATTAAAATAAGAGATAAACCAGTCTTTAAAGCCGCCAAAAGAGGCTATTTTTTCATCAGGCTCTGATAGCTTATAGCCGCTTTCTTTTGCTAACATAACAGCAATTTCTTTTGAATTTTTTGGGGTATTACCATTAAAAGAATAATAAATTTCTTCGCCCTGCGAGTGAAATGCAACAGCCGAACAAAAATTCTTAGCTTTACACAGCTGTGTTAAAAACTTGGTTTCCTGCTCACTGTGAGCATACTCACCTCCGTAGCGAGTTCTGCTTGGGCCGTTAATATTATTTTCTATTTCTATTCTCCGAAGCTTCTCCCACATCGCATCAAAATTATGATTAAGGTCTACACCTCTTGCATTTGCCTGCCAAATATCTAAATTACCGTTACATATTTTTCTCACAAGCCACTTGTATTCTCCGGCACTTTCTTCACCGTGCAAAAAGATCTCAACTCCATCAGGATTTATGCAAGGGATTATAAAGAAGCCCTGTTTATCAAGTTTCTTTTTGATAAACTCACTGTTTTTTGACTCATTTAGAAGGTCAAACAAAAACACAAGCAGCACAAGGGCAGTAATATTTTCCATAGCGTGAAATGCAGCACAAAGCAAGACTGGTCTTTTTTGATTACCTATAGCTATACAGTCAATATCGCGATGACAAGTGCTTTTGGGCGAGGAATCAAATTCTATTCTTACTTCCTTTACATCTTTTATTTTCTTAATAATTTCTTTTCTGCTTTCGTAGTCTGCAGACTTAAAATTTTCGATTACACTATTGATATAAAGAAAATCATTTGAAAAAAAGTTTCTCATTTTGAAAAATCACCCCCAAAGTATCATATGCTGTGGTATAATGTGTATATAACACAAATCTATTTACTATGGAGGCTTAACTTATGGAAAAAAATGATTTACTTTTTGAGAAGACTCTTTCACATAAAGAAATATTCAACGGCAGGGTATTACATGTTTTTGAAGATCAGGTAGAATTACCCAACAAACATACATCATCCCGAGAAATAATAGAACATCCCGGCGGAGTATGTATAGCCGCATTAACAGAAAACAACGAATTGCTGCTTGTCAAGCAGTTCAGATACCCTTATAAAGAAGTTATTTTAGAAGTTCCGGCGGGTAAACTTGAAAAAAATCAGACTCCTCTTGAAAACGGTATCAGAGAACTCGAGGAAGAAACCGGAGCCATAGGAGAAAATTTTATAAGTCTTGGCGAAATGTACCCATCACCGGGCTACTCATCTGAAATACTTTATATGTTTTTTTGTAATGTTAAGGAGATCAAAAAAACAAATTTTGATGTCGATGAATTTTTGGAAATTCACACAATACCTCTTGAAAAATGTGTCGAAATGGTACTCAACAATGAAATACACGATGCTAAAAGTCAGCTTGTTATACTTAAAACATACTATATGCTAAAAAATAAAAAACTTATATAATATCTTCTGAAAAATTATAGCATATCATAGCACTTAATACAAGTTTTTGACTAAAACTGACCTGATAATATGTTAAAGGATTGGATATAATGAATTACGGATTTTTAAAAGTAGGCTGTGTAAATATTGGCTTAAATATATGCGATTGTGAGCACAATACAAACGAAATAATCTCAAAAATAGATATGGCATATAAAGAACAAATAAAGCTGCTTGTTTTTCCTGAATTGGTTATAAGCGGCTGTACGTGTCAGGATCTGTTTTTCCAGAAAACTCTTCTTGACGGCGTTTTAACTTCACTTCTGAAGATCACAAAGTCTACGCATAACAAAGATATGATAGTCGTTTTAGGCTTGCCACTTGTTAACGATCAAAAATTATATAACTGTGCTGCAGTAATCTCACAAGGTAAAATTCTTGGCATAGTGCCTAAATCAAACTTAACTTACGATGAAATGAGATATTTTTCAAAACCTTATGATTTACCCGATAAAATATCTTTTGGTAACTATGACATTCCATTTTCAGAAAACCTGATTTTTTCTTGTCAAAGTATGTCTAATTTTAAGTTTGGCGTTTTGTTTGAAACTCAGGATATAAATTCTTTTCTGATATCATCAAATTACATCTTAAACGGTGCAAATATAATAGTAAGTCTTGGCGGCTTAGCCGATTTTTCAGATTCGCTCTCAAAAAGAAAAACCACTCTGAAAGAACAGAGCAGTCAACTTCACTGTGGTTATATTTTTGCAAATACCGGTCTTGGAGAATCTTCAACTGATAAAGTGTTCGCCGGACAAAATATAATAGCTGAGAACGGCGAAATTTTAGCTTTAAGTGAACCTTTTAACCCTTGTATCACATCTTCCTGCTTTGACTTGGATCTTTTAGAAGCATTTAAACTAAAAACTCCTTCCAAAACTCCGCTTTATAAATGCACTAAAATCGAGTTTAATCTTAACTTAGACAAGATATCATCTATTGATCGGAAAATAACCCCTGCCCCATTTATTCCGACAGATCTTAACCGGGCTGATTATTTTGAACAAATACTTATGTTTCAATGCGAGGGGCTCAAGAAAAGAATCAAACACATAAACGCAAAAAAATTGATAATCGGAATCTCCGGCGGCTTAGACTCTACTCTTGCTCTTTTGGTTTGTGTAAGAACCATAAAACAGCTTAACCTTGACAGCAGCGACATTATAGCCGTTACTATGCCGTGTTTTGGGACAAGCAGCCGTACTTATAAAAATGCAAACACTTTGTGCGAACACTTAGGTGTTACGGTCAAAGAAATTCCTGTAAAAGATGAGGTCCTGCTGCACTTTAAAGATATCGATCAGGATATAAATAACCACGATGCAACTTATGAAAATGCTCAGGCTCGTATAAGAACTCTTATCCTTATGGATTTAGCCAATAAACATTCCGGCATCGTCATCGGAACAGGCGATTTATCTGAAATAGCTCTTGGTTTTTGCACCTACAACGGAGATCATATGTCTATGTATTCTGTTAATTCCTCGTTACCTAAGACTCTTATTCAGGATATTGTAGCCTATGTTTCCACCGTTTGCGAGGACACTCTTCTAAAAAATACGCTTAACGATATAGTCGCAACACCTATAAGTCCGGAGCTTCTGCCAAGTGACAATGCTAATCTTTTGCAAAAAACAGAGGATATAATCGGTCCGTATGAACTTCACGACTTCTTTTTGTACTATATATATTCTTACGGCTTTACACCTGAAAAAATATTTAAACTTGCAAAACTTGCTTTTAGTGATAAATATACAACTAAAACTATTTGTAAGTGGCTTTGTGTTTTCTACAAACGATTCTTCGCTTCGCAATTTAAGCGTTCCTGTTCACCTGATGCTGTAAAATCAAGTTCTATAAGCCTTAGTCCCAGAGGCGGCTTATATATGCCAAGTGATGCTGTTTGTAAGCTGTGGCTTGACCAGATAGATAAGATAAAAAACTTTTAATTGGAGAAATTTATGCACTATACTATAAATGGCGGCTGTGTAGCTTATGGAGCCAATGTAATAATAGATGATATACACTTTGAAATTAAAAATAATGAACATATCTCAATAGTGGGCAGAAACGGCTGCGGAAAAACTACCTTTCTAAAGCTGATAAACGGAGAATTACCTCTTGAAAGCGTATCGAGTGAGCAGAAAATATCTCTGTCTAAATCTGAAAATTTAATCGTAGGATATTTAAAACAGATCTCCTTTGATGACTATTCTATTAGTATGCAGGATGAAGTGAAAAAAGCTTTTAAACATATCTTCGAGCTTGAAGCGCAAATGTCTGATCTTCAGAAAATATTAGAAAACAGTCAAGATAAAACCTTAATACAAAAATACTCCGATTTAGAACAGGAATATGAATTCTTAGGCGGCTACTATTATAAAAAAGAATTTGAGACAGTTTTAAAAAAATTTGGCTTTACTCAGGAAGATAAGCTAAAAAAACTAAGTGAATTTTCAGGCGGTCAATGTACTAAAATCGCCTTTGTTAAACTGCTGTTATCCAAACCTGATATACTGCTTCTTGATGAGCCTACTAACCACCTTGATATGACAACGGTGCAGTGGCTTGAAGAATATCTGAAAACTTATCCAAGAGCTATTATAACCGTATCTCACGATCAAATGTTTTTAGATAAAATAACAGATATCGTGTATGAGATTGAACACAAAAAAATGAAACGCTATGTCGGTAATTACAGTAAATTTAAACTGCTAAAAAAAGCTGCCTATGAAAAACAACTAAAAGATTACGCCTTGCAGCAAAAGAAAATCAAACAGCTTGAGACTACTGTGGAAAAATTCAGATATAAGGCTACAAAAGCTTCTATGGCACAATCTAAACTCAAGCAGATAGAGCGTATTGATATAATAAAACCTCCAGATAAAGCTGATACAAAATCCTTTTTTTCAAATATCAAGCCTGTTCTGGAAAGCGGTAATGATGTTCTTGAAGTTAAAGACCTGAAAATCGGCTATGATACGGTTTTAAGTACGGTTAATTTATCTTTAAAAAAACATCAAAAACTCGGTATTATCGGCGATAATGGCCTTGGTAAATCTACTTTCTTAAAAACTATAACCAAAAAAATCAAGCCCTTAGGCGGAGCCTTCTATTTTGGCGCTAATGTAAAAATCGGTTATTTTGATCAGCAGTTAGCCCTGTATCAAAGTAACCAAACAGTATTTGATAACTATAGCGATGAGTTTCCCTATCTTAACCAGACAGAAATAAGAAATGATTTAGCCGCTTTCGTCTTCAGAGGTGATGATGTTTTTAAAACTATAAATATGCTCTCAGGCGGCGAAAAAGGCCGCTTAGCACTTTGTAAACTGCTCAAAAAAAGACCTAATGTTTTAATCCTCGATGAACCTACCAATCATATGGATATACTCGGCAAGGAATCACTTGAGAATATTTTGAAAAACTTCGACGGCACTATTATATGCGTTTCTCACGATAGATACTTCGTTCAGGAAGTCTGTGACTGTCTTCTGGTTTTTGACAAAGACTGTGTAACATATTACCCCTATGGCTATAAAGATTATCAGCAAAAAAAGCTTCTGGCGCCAACGATTATACCTGATACTGCTAAAAAATCAACCGCTTCTGCAAAAGAGAAAAAAACTCATCAGAATCCTTTGAAAAAAGCTCGACAGCTTACAAGTAAGATAAAAAAACTTGAGGCTGAGATCTTAATTTTAGAAGAAAACTCTGATAATCTTAAAAATCAGCTTAGCTTACCTGAAAATATAAGTGATTATCAAAAACTTACGGATATTCAAAATATGATAAAAGAAAATGAGGCAAAGCTTGATAATAGTTTAGCTGTTTGGGAATCACTTAATAATGAACTCGAAATTATAAATAAAAATTTAGGATAAAAAAAGCAGGGCTTTTAAAATTTTTAAGCCCTGCTATTTTTGCGTGAATACCTTTATCCCATCACCATTACTTACCGCTGTAACAGTTTGGTTTAAATCTGTTCTGTAAACCTCTATTCCCTTTTCATATAACTTTTGAAGCGTTTCCTGTTTTGGCAAGTCATTACTGTCTTCCCCTACAGATATTACCGCTAAAATGGGATTTACCGCGTTTAAAAAATCTTTTGAAGTAGATGTTTTACTCCCGTGATGTCCTATTTTTATTAGGTCTGCTGCTACATCACCTTTATTATCAAGAATTTCATCTTCTTCCTCTTTTTGAGCATCTCCCATAAATAAGAAACTGTCGTCTTTATATGTCATTTTGAGCACTATAGAATTATTATTGGTATTGTCCTCATTTTTAGTTATAGGCGCAATTACTTTTATTGACAAATCATCTATCGACAAATCATCTCCGCTTTTTACATCTTTAGTAATAACTTCTTTGTGCGAAAGCGCAAACCAAAGGCTTTCATAGGCATATGATGTTGGTTTTATGCTATCCGGAACAGATGAAAATATAAATTTATCAATATCAAATTCATAAACAACATTTGTCATCTGCCCTAAATGGTCTTTGTCCGGATGCGTATTTACCAGCAGATCAAGTTTCTTAACACCACATCGCTTCATATATTGTACCACACTGTTTTTAGAATCCATATCACCTGCATCTATGAGTATATTTTTGTCTTTATACTTGATAAGTATGCTGTCAGCCTTTCCTACATCAATAAAATGCACCTGAAGATCGTAATTATCAATTTCTTTATCCATATCAGTAATACCGGATAACTTAAATAATTCGTTCCAGGAGGGTACATTAAAAAGCTTAAATGTAAATAAAACAGAACTAATCAACAATAGCGCGGCACATATTGAAATTATTATTATTTTTCTATTTCTTTTTATGCCCTCTAACATTATTTTTTCTCCTTTTAACAGGTCTTACCACTTGTTTGTCCGATGCTATCAGGCAGTCTTTTGATGTTCCTATCAACTTATCATTTTTTGTGATTCTTAACGCCTTTAAGACGAGCTTTTTGTTCTTAGGATTAAAATACTGCAGTAATGCTCTTTGCATAGCCTTATCTTCATCACTCTTGGCCACATAAACTTTTTTCATTGTATATGGGTCAATTTCTGTGTAGAACATACAGGTAGAAATTGTACCCGGTGTGGGATAAAAATCCTGTACTTGTTCCGGACGAATTTTGTGTTTTTTCAAAAACAGCGCAAGCTTTACCGCATCATTAAGAGTACACCCCGGGTGTGATGACATTAAGTACGGTACAAGATATTGCTCTTTTCCTATCTGCTTTGTTATTTTGTAAAACTTACTTGCAAATTTCTCATAAACATCTATATGCGGCTTGCCCATACAATCAAGTACATTATCGCAACAATGTTCCGGCGCAACCTTTAATTGTCCGCTTATATGATGTTTTATAAGCTCATACATAAAGGTGTCATCTTTGTCCTGCATCATATAATCAAATCTGATACCGGAGCGGATAAAAACCTTTTTTATGCCTTTTATACTTCTTAATTTTCTTAAAATCTCTATGTATTCTTTATGATCAACATAAAGATTTTTACAGGCAGTCGGTGCAAGGCATTTCTTTCCTTTGCACATACCCATTTTAAGCTGCTTTGTACACGAAGGTTTTCTAAAATTAGCTGTAGGCCCTCCCACATCGTGTATATAACCCTTGAAATTCGGCTTTTGAGTTAGCTTCTTTGCTTCTTCTATTATAGATTCTTCGCTTCGTGTTGTTATATATTTACCCTGATGAAAAGCTATGGAACAAAAATTACAGTTTCCAAAACAGCCCCTGTTATGAGTTATTGAAAACTCTACTTCTTCTATTGCCGGAACACCGCCATATTTTTCATATATCGGGTGATATGTTTTTTCAAACGGCAATGAATATACTTTATCTAACTCTTCAGTGTTAAGCGGCTTCATAGGTACATTCTGGACTACTATAACATTATCGTGTCTTTGTATAACAGGTTTTGATATCTTATAATCCTGTTCATCATTTTGTTTTCTACAGGCTATTGCATATAACTTTTTATCTCTGCTTACCTGCTCAAAACTTGCACACTCAACACACGGCATATATTTATAATCCTTGCTGTTCACTTTATAACATATACCCGGTATCTTTTTTATTTCCTCTAAACCTTTATTGTTTTTTAGACAATCTGCTATAAGTACAGTTTGTTTTTCTCCCATACCAAACGATAAAATATCCGCATCTGAGTCGATTAAAATAGACTTCCTTACCTTGTCATCCCAATAGTCATAATGCGCAAATCTTCTCAAAGAGGCCTCAAGTCCTCCTATTATTATAGGTATATCTTTATAAATCTTTCTGATTTTTTTTGAATATACTATAACAGCTCTATCCGGTCGGTTATATATTTTATTTTTAGCTGAATATATATCATTTTTTCTTTTTTTCTTAGCAACAGTATAGTTGGCTACCATAGAATCTATGTTTCCCGAAGTCACCATAAAGCCTAATCTTGGCCGGCCGTAGATCATAAAATCGTCATCACTGTCTACATCAGGCTGAGCGATTATTCCTACTTTATAGCCCTCATTTTCCAGCACCCTTGCTATTATCGCTATTCCAAAGCTCGGATGGTCCACATAAGCATCTCCGGTTACTAATATAAAATCGACTTTATTCCAGCCATTTTTTATCATTTCTTCCCTTGTCAGCGGCAAAAAACTCATTTAACTTCCTCCGATTGTTTTATTATATATAAAAATTCCACTGTACCATCCGGCAAAGTGGAATTTTCTTTTATATTAACTGTTTGTTGTCTGTTGTATAAGCTCACCATTTTGGATATATTTTTTCTCTTTTATCAGTGAGAATGCTATGTTATTTGCGTGATCTGCAATTCTTTCCAGGTTAGTAAGCAAGTCCATAAATACTGTGCTTGAAGTAGCAGAACAGGTTCCGTTTTTCAAGCGTTTTATATGTCTTTCTTTTGCAGAATCTGTCATAACATCAATGCTTTCTTCCATACGCGCAATTCTCATTATCTCGTCAACATCTTTAACTCCGCGCGAGAATAATATCATAGTTTTGTTGAAAATATCATATACCCTATCTGATAAATCTTTTATATCTCTTTGGGCTTCTTCTGTAAAGCGCTTATTAAGATCAAGCATTCTTTGCAAGAGTTCTGCTATATTTTCACAATGATCGCCTATTCTCTCTATGTCACTTATTACTCGATATAATCCACTTACTCGCCTTATATCCGAATCTGACATATCAAGTTCGTTTATTTTTGTAATATAGCCCGTTATACCCTGATTGAGATAATCTATTATCTCCTCGTGTTCCATAACATACGCTACACCCGTTTTATCGTAAGCCAAAAGTGAGTCCATCGCTTTTTTATAGGTCTTTTTAGCAATACCACCCATTCTCTCTATTTCTTTTATACATACTGTCACTGCCATAGGAGGAGTTTTTAAAACTCTTTCGTCAAGATATGCAAGTCTTTTGGTTTCAACTTTTTCATCTTCGCCCTTAACAATAAGACAGGCAATTTTGATAAGCCAGTTACTCAACGGCAGCATTATTGCCGTACCGACTATATTAAATATACTATGCGCAAGTGAAATCTGCAGCATTATATTATTTGGAGCTAAAGATTCTATAAACTGTGTATATGGGAAAAGCATAGTAAACACAACAAAAAGCGCCGTACCTATAACATTAAATATTAAATGAACTACAGCTGTTCTTCTTGCAGTTCTTGAAGATCCCATAGATGAGAGCATTGCTGTTATACAAGTTCCGATATTCTGGCCATAAACTATGTATATAGCATTACCAAGTCCAATAGCTCCCGCAGCACCAAGAGCCTGTAATACACCTACAGATGCAGATGAGCTTTGAATTAAAGCTGTGAAAAGTGCTCCGACTAAAACTCCTAAAAGCGGATTTGTCATAGAAACCATTAAATCTGTAAATTCAGTCATTGTTGATAACGGTTTCATTGCTGTTTCCATATTGCTCATTCCTAAAAACAGCAATCCGAATCCCACTATAATCTGGCCTATATGCCTTATCATATCTTTCTTTATAAAGCATATCATTATGACACCGGCAAATATTGCAATAGGCGCTATAGACTTTAAGTTTATCGCAATTATAAGTCCTGTTACGGTAGTACCTATATTAGCACCCATTATTACACCGACGGCCTGTGCTAAGTTCATAAGATTGGCATTAACAAATCCAACTACCATAACCGTTGTTGCCGAAGAGCTTTGAATTACAGCAGTAACAACCAATCCGACTAATGCGCCCATATATTTGTTAGTTGTCAGCTTTTCTATCATCTTACGAAGGTTAGGACCTGCTGCAGTTTCCAAGCCTTCGCCCATAAGTTTCATACCGAATAATAAAAGTCCAAGACCACCAAGCAGACCTATTGCCATACTTAAATACTGAGTATCCATTTTTAATACCCCCTCAGGTTGTTTTACTTAGCTCTATATAATAATAGCCTCCATTTAATGTAAACTCACCGGTGCGAGTAATAAAAATGGCATTATCGGTATATTTCTTAATACCGTAAAGACTATAGAAGTAATTATAATCACCCTCGTAAAACAAGGATGTTTTATAACATCGTATAATATGAGCCTGTTTTTGGAGAATTTCTTTAATATTCTTACAAAAATGCTGTACATTAAAACAAGGCTTACTGCAAACATAAACACATTACACCTTATTGCCGTAATAATATCAAGATGCAAAAGTGCATATATCATTCTTGTCGTACCGCAAACAGGACAATAAATTCCTGTAAGATAATTCAAAGGACAAACCGGAAGAAATTTTGACTGGCCCGGTTTATTAAAATAAAAAAACACTCCAAATAATAAAACAAGTATAATAAAAATAATAATTGTTAATTTTTTGTTTTTCATAAAACTGATTTATAATCTAAAATTTACTTAGCATTTCTGAATATATCATAGAAATCAGCTGAAAAAGACTTATACATATAAACTCTATATATATAATTGCTGCTATTATTGTTCCTATTGTATTTAATATTACAGCTGTACCTGATGCCTTCTTAGCTTCACTGTATTTGCCCTGACACAACAAATTTTTTACTTTATTTGAATATACAAGAGCGGCTATTCCAAGCGGAGTAAAAAAACAAAGCGTACATATAATTGACCAAGCTAAGTGAGTTGATATCGATTTTGACTGTTTGCTGCTGTCAGATGTTCTCTCACTGTTGTCAGGTTTTGTTTGGCTCTTAACATCTAATTTTTGCTCAGCATTGTCAGGTTTTGTTTGGTTTTCGACATCATATTGTTCTTTACTTTCAGAACCGAGCGGAACATCTGTTTCTGTAGAAACTAATATCTGAAACTCACACTTACACGCCGGACAAATATCTTTTCCCTCAGAAATTTCTATCCCGCAATTCGGACAAAACATACTGTAATATCACTCCTTTTTGAGTAATTATACATTACCCTCCACTAATTTTTTAGTATCTCTTGCAATTACTATTTCCTCATTTGTCGGAATTACATAAACTGCGACCTTTGAGTCATCTGTAGAAATTTTTCCTTCGTTACCTCTGATCATTTTCTCATTTGCCTCGTTATCAATTTTAACTCCGAGATAATTAAGGCCCTCACATACTACCTTTCTGTGATGCGGATGATTCTCACCTATGCCGGCTGTAAAAACTATAGCATCGCAGCCATCTAAAACAGCTGCATACTGGCCTATGAACTTTTTGATGTGATATTCAAGCATCTCGTGTGCTAAAATTGCGCGTTCATTACCTTGATCTACAGCATCGCTTATATCTCTGTCGTCACTTGAAATTCCTGAAATTCCGAGTAAGCCTGACTGTTTATTAAGAAGATCGCTCATTTGTTCCGGAGTTATTCCTTTTTCTATTGAAGCTATATATGTAACAACTGATGGGTCTAAGGTTCCGCTTCTTGAACCCATCATAATGCCATCAAGAGGTGTAAGGCCCATACTTGTATCCTGAACCTTGCCGCCTTTTACTGCTGCTAATGAAGATCCGTTACCTAAATGACAGGTGATAATTTTTAAATCTTTTATATCCTTGCCCATTAGTTCTGCACATCTTGCACTTACATATCTATGTGAAGTTCCGTGGAAGCCGTATCTGCGAACCTGATATTTTTCATAATATTTATAAGGAACAGCAAACATATAAGCTTTTGGAGGCATTGTTGAATGGAAAGAAGTATCGAACACAACAACCTGAGGTAAGCTTTCGCCGAAAACAGACAGACAAGCTCTTATTCCCTGTACGTGAGCTTTATTATGAAGTGGAGCTAACGGGATAAGGCTTTCGATATCTGAAATAACCTTTTCATTGACAAGCTCTGACTTTTTAAATATAGCGCCGCCCTGAACTATTCTGTGGCCAACAGCAGAAACTTCAGACAGATCTTTAATAACGCCTACCTCTGAATCGAGAATAGCATCCTTGACCTGCATAAATGCACAGGTGTGATCCGGCATATCGACTTCTATTTTCTTAACCTTGCCGTCAAATCTTTTATGAGTAAATATACCTTTTCCGATTCCTATTCTCTCGCAATTACCTTTGGCTAAAACACTCTCATTTTCCATATCTATAAGTTGATATTTCAATGAGGAACTACCTGCATTTATTACCAGTATCTTCATTTTTAATGCACCATCTTTCTGACATAATTTACAATATTATTTGTTATGGCTTTATAAGTAGACATTTTTCCACTTATATGTTATATATATCATATACTCAAATCAAATTCAAGGGGTTTTGAAACTTTTTATGAAAAAAAATACAATAGCAATAATTGCAGAATACAACCCATTTCACAATGGTCATTTATATCAAATAAATAAAATAAAGCAAATTTATAATGATTGTGATATAATAGTAATAATGAGCGGCAACTTCACTCAAAGATGTGAGCCGGCACTTTTATCAAAATATTCAAGAGCAAAACAAGCGCTAAGCTGCGGGGCTGACTGCGTAATAGAACTGCCGTCACTATTTTCTACTGCTCCTGCACAAAATTTTGCAAGAGCCGGTGTGTTTATCGCTAACAGTCTTAATTTTGTCGATACGCTTTTTTTCTCAACCGAATGTGGTGATATAGACATAATTAAAAAACTCGCATTTTTAACCGAAGATGCTGCGATATCCGATAATATAAAAAACTATTTAAAACAGGGCTTTAGCTATCCGACTTGTGTTCAAAAAGCTGTACAAGTAAATTCTGAAAAATCTGTATATGATGAATTGAAAAAAGCCAATAATATGCTTGGTATAGAATATATTAAAGCGCTTAATCATTACAACTCAAAAATTAAACCTGCAACTATTAAAAGAATGGCTGTAACTCACGACTGTATGAATACAAAAAACTATTTTGCCAGCGCTAAATTTTTAAGACATAAAATTTTAAATAACCAATATAATGATATTGCCCCTTTTATTCCGGAAACATCTTATAATATACTCTTAGATGAGGTAAAAAACAGTCTTGCTCCTAACGATTTTAACAAACTGGAAAATCTTATATTTTTTAATCTATACTCCGCTTCAAAAGACAATTTACAAAATACTGCCTATATAACCGAAGGCTTAGAAAACAGACTGATAAACGCTGCAAAATCCTCTGAGTCACTTGAGGACTTACTTGAAAAAATAAAAACAAAGAGATATACTTATTCTAAGATAAGAAGAATTTTATTGTATTCTTTGCTTGGTATCAACTCTGAATACAGCAAATTTACGCCACAATACACAAGAGTGTTAGGTGTTAACTCAGAGAAAGAATACCTGTTAAGCAAGATAAAAACATCTTCAAGTTTACCGGTTGTCTTTAGCGGAAAACAAATTCTCAAGCTTAACAAAACCGCTAACAAAATCTTCGATATTGAAAACCGTACTGCTGATTTGCTTTCTCTGTGCGGCAGCAAAATCTCATATAAAAATAATGAATTTACAGCTATGCTTGTAAAAGTTTAAGGAGAATGTTCCTATGTTTAATATAAGAGAAATTGATTACAAAAATTTTGGTAAATGCCTTGAAATTTCAAACGGTATAATAAAAGCTGTCGTCACCATTTCTATAGGTCCCCGTATCTTAGACTTTTCTTTTATCAACGGCAAAAATATTCTCTTTAATGATGAGGGCCGTATATATCAACACGAATATGCAGACAGCAACAATACATACGGTGAAAATAATATCTTCTATTTTTACGGCGGACATCGTCTTGAGCTTGTGCCGAGAACCTGGCCGAAGACTATGTCCCCTGATAACGAACCTGTTGTGTATTCAAAAACTGACGACGGAATTTTATTTATCGCTCCCTCTTTACCTCTTAGCGAAGGTATAGAACTTAGTATTAAAATCATAATCAACGGCAAAGACAGTAATTTAATGGTTGTTCATAACCTGAAAAATAACTCAAATGAACAAAAAATCGTCGCTTTAGGCGGCACAACTCAGCTAAATTCCGGCGGTACTTTGATTATCCCGCAAAACAAATTACAAGATGAAAAAGAACTAAGTCCCAATAAAGCTATATCTCTTTGGCCCTATTCAAAATTCGATGACACAAGAATCCATTTCTATCGCAATTTCATAACTTTAAAACAAAATCCTGACATCAGCCGAAGATTTAAGTTCGGGTTTAATAATCAGTCCGGTGTTTGCGTTTACAAAAAAGATGATCTTGCTTTTGTGAAAAATTTCCTTCATAACTCAAAAGCTCAATACCCGGATTTAAACTCCTCTTTTGAAGCATATACAGACGAAAATATGCTTGAAGTTACCTCTCTTAGTCCGCTTTGGAGTGTTGCCCCTAATGAGAGTATATATCATGCAGAAAACTGGACTTTAAAAAAATTAGACAGTTCTAAGCCTTTTGACACTATTGATGACATTGAAAATTTTATGAAAAACTTGTAATAACACTTATCTATATTCTAAAAAAAATCAATCCTCTCTATTTTACAATAGAGAGGATTTTATATGCTTTCAGTTTAATATAAATTTTTCAGTTAAGGCCTACAACAAACACATTAACGATTCCTGTGCTGTCAACTTTTTGAAAATCGTTTGAAAAATTAAAAGACATCGCTGTCCCTTGCGGATAAAGATCATTTAGCGGAAGCAGTACAAAAGCACGCCTTCTTATCTGCGGATGAGGCAGTATAAGATTAGGTGAAGAAATCTCTTCGTCTTCATATAGCAGCAGATCTATATCTATAATTCTCGGCGCATACTCACTTTCTCTTATCCGTCCTAATGCAGTTTCTATGCCAAGACAAGCGCCTAACAGTTCGTGTGGGCTAAGATCTGTTAGAAGCTTAACACAACAATTAAGAAAATTAGGTTGTTCCGGAACTTCAAATGGGGCAGTTTCATAAATTTTTGATACTTGTATAACTTGCGTAGAACACAAATTCCTCAGAGCGTTTATCGCTGATATTAAGTTTTTCCCTCTGTTGCCAATATTACTACCCAAAGATAGAACAGCCTCATTCAATGTAATCTTTCCTTTCACGCTTTAATTTCACCGCAACATAGTCAAAGTCACCACTCATAGGCGCATCAGGCTTCTTTATAACCAGTTTAACTTTCTTTACAAGAGGAAATTGCCTGAATATTTCTTTTGATATATATTCACCTAATGCTTCGATCAAGTCAAAATTTGTGTTTGTTACTGCGTATTCTATAGCCTTTTTCACCTGTGCATAATTTACCGTTGAATTTATATCATCAGTTATAAATCCTTTTTTTGAATTTATACTCAGATCCACATCGAATATAAACTCCTGGCCGGATTGTTTCTCCTCATCATTAACCCCGTGATAAGCAAAAATTTTTAAACCCTTTATAGTGACAGAATATGACATAACAATATCCCCTTTCATAATAAAATAATATAATCAATAGAGCGACACAAATGTATTTATCGCATCTATGTTTTGCTTTACATTATGGACTCTTAAAATATTCACGCCATTTAAAACAGCTGCAATATTTGCACCTATTGTTGCAGCTTCTCTTATACAGTCAGCATCATTACAACATACAGGCAAGAAACTTTTTTTTGAAAGTCCTAACAATAAGGATACATCAGGAATCCTGTATTTTTTTAAATTTTTTAATATTCTTATATTATCCTCTTGTTTTTTCCCAAAGCCTATGCCCGGATCAAAACATATTTTGTCTTTTGATATGCCTAACTTTAAGGCTTGGTTTAATTTTTTTTCAAAATACGGCAAAATTGATTCTATTTTTTCGCCTTTATGCATTATTATTATAGCTGCATCATAATATTTTACAATTCTGAGCATTTCATCGTTTTGGCTTGAAGACACATCGTTTATAATATCTACGCCGCTTTTGAGCACCTTTTTTGCTACACTTGTATAAAATGTATCAATAGAAACAGGTATCTTTATTTTTTGTCTTATATCATCAAGCACGGGAAAGAGTCTTGAAAGTTCTTCATCATCAGATATAACCGTACTTTCAGGTCTTGTCGATTGGGCTCCTATGTCAAGAAAATCTGCACCTTCTGCTTCGATTTCCAAAGCCCTTTCAAGAGCTTTTTCATAGGAATTATATTTTCCGCCATCTGAAAAGGAGTCGGGCGTTATGTTTAAGATTCCCATTATCTGCGGAGTTTTTAGTCCCTTGAATGACAGTTTCTCCTGTTTCATATTCAGCACCCTGTTAAAAGTGACATCACTTCTGCTCTGCTTTTATGATCTGTTCTTATACTGCCTCTTAAAGCTGAGGTCTGAGTTTTTGCTCCTGCACATTTTGCACCTCTCATCGTCATACAAAGATGCTCTGCATTTATCACGACTGCTACTCCTAAGGGATTGAGTTCATTATAGATAAAGTCAGCGATCTGCGTTGTTAATCGTTCCTGTACCTGAGGGCGTTTTGCAAAACAGGAAACTATTCTTGCAAATTTTGAAAGGCCTAAAATCTTTCCCTTTCTTGGTATGTATGCAATATGTGCTACTCCTACAAACGGCAGCAAATGGTGTTCACATACTGAATAAAGCGGTATATCTTTTACTATCACAAGTTCTTCATGCCCTGTGCCTTCGTTGAAAATTTTAAGATGCTCTTTTGGATCTTCATCAAGGCCTGCAAATATCTCCATATACATATTTGCAACTCTCTTAGGCGTTTCAAGAAGACCCTCTCTGTTTTTATCTTCACCTATTGCTTCTAAGATCATTTCGACCGCTTTTTCTATTTTTTCTCTGTCCACAAAAAGGCCTCCATTTTTAATCTTCTATATTTTTTAGTCCGAAACTATGCGGCAACAGCTCAGACAGCGTGTAAATTTTTATATTTTCAACATCAATATCCCGGCTTTTGCATACAATTATCTTAAACTCCAAACCGGGACAAAACTCACTCATAACCTGTCTGCAAACTCCGCAGGGAAAACAATATTCTGATATATTCTGTTTTTTTAGTCCTCCAACTATCGCTATTGCTTCAAAATCATATACGCCATCACTCACAGCGTTAAAAAAAGCTACTCGTTCTGCGCAGATCGATGGTTCAAAGGCCGCTGATTCTATATTGCAGCCTGTGTATATTTTTTGACTTTTACAAAGCAAGGCCGCACCTACAGCAAATCCGGAATAAGGGGAATAAGATTTTTCTCTTGCCTTCAAAGCTTCTTTTATAAGTTCTTTATAGCGGTTTTCTTCTTTTCTCATAATCTAATTTGATTTTTTCATAAGACTAACAAGTCTGCTCGTACCAAGTCTGTCAGCACCTAACGCTATAAACTTTTCAGCATCAGAAAAATCTGAGATACCGCCTGCTGCTTTTATTTTTAAATTCTCGGATATATTGTTTTTAAACAGTTCTACATCGTTAAATGTTGCACCCGAAGTAGAGAACCCTGTTGAAGTTTTAATATAGTCCGCACCTGATTCTGATACTATATGACACATTTTGATTTTTTCAGAATCGGTTAAAAGACAGGTTTCTATAATCACCTTTAAAATCTTATCTCCACACACAGCTTTTAATGCTTTTATTTCATCGAGTATGGTCTTGTAATTTTGAGATTTCAAATCGCCTATATTTATTACCATATCAATTTCATCTGCTCCGTTATTAAGTGCGTCATCGGTCTCAAAAACTTTCGAGTTTTTGGTGCTGTAGCCGTTTGGAAACCCTATAACCGTACAGATTTTGGTTCTGTTTTTGATATAATTTTTACATTCTTTCACAAATGACGGTGCAATACATACGCTTGCAGTGTTATAAAATATTGCATCGTCGCATAATAATTTTATATCTTCAAAAGTTGCGCTCTGTTTTAGTAGTGTATGATCGACTTTTTTTAATATCTGTTGTTTATCCACCTTTAATATTCTCCTTTTAAGGATTTATATAATTAAGTTTACTTATTATCTTATTATTTTTTATATATATTCTTGGCACACGCTTACTTATATTACAAGCGATTTCATAATTTATAGTATCGCACCACTTAGCCACTTGATCTATTCCTATCTCATTTTTATTTGGGTCGCCGAAAATGACAACTGTATCATCAGACTGAGCATCGGCTATATTGGAAACATCAAGCATAAGCTGATCCATACATACCGTTCCTATTATAGGCACTCTTGCTCCCTCTATTGTCATCACTCCGTAATTTGAAAGTCTTCTTGGATACCCATCTGCATAACCTACAGGTACAGTCGCTATTTTGGTTGTTTTCTGGGTTTTAAATGTACCGGAGTAACTTATCGGAGTACCGGGATCGACTACTTTGACATAAGATATATTAGTTTTAAATTTCATTGCCGGAATAAGCTTCATATCAAAGCTCATAGATGTATTAGGTGTCAGACCGTATAAAATTATTCCCGGTCTGACCATATTGATATGGGTACTTGGATACTGTAATATCGCAGCTGAATTAGCACAGTGATAGAAGCTGAACTTTACTCCCTTTTTTCTTAATTCAGAAACGATAAGAAGGAAATTATTAAACTGTTTTTTAGTGTAAGCTCCTGCATCAGACTGCGAATCTGCAGAGGAAAAATGACTGTACATTCCATCGGCAAACAAGCCCTTTAGTCTTACTATTTTCAAAATTTTATTAACGACATTCTGAGCTTGTTCAAAATCATAAGCCGGAAAGCCTAATCTGCCCATTCCGGTATCTATTTTCAGATGGACCTTAACCTTAGTCCCCCATATTACCGCATATTCACTTAGCTGCTGGGCATATTTTTCTGATATTACACTTTGGGTTAAATTATTGTCTATCAGCGTTTTAGCCATATTCGGAGGAGTATATCCGAGTATCAGTATAGGCAACGATATTCCGTGAGCTCTGAGTTGTAATGCCTCATCTATATTGGCAACAGCTAACCAGTCTGCTCCCAAGCTCTCATATTCTTTTGCAACTGCTACTGAACCGTGTCCATAAGCATCTGCTTTGACAACACACATAATCTTTACTTTTTTATTTAATTTATTTCTTATTTGTAGATAATTGTTTTCTATAGCATTGAGATTTATTTCAAGCCAAGTTCTTCTTAAAAATTGCTCCATAATAACAATCCCTTTTTATATAAATTTTGTCAAATTTTAATTATTATAAAAATATGAGGTGATAATAATGACATACTTTTTTACAAATCATTTTCTAAACGAAGATATTGATGATTTCATTTTTGCTGATGAGGAGTGGTACCCCAGTGAAAAATAGCAGATTAAGCTGCAATATTTTCAATTTTAAATCTTCAGTCAGTCTGTACAATTATACAGACTGTTTTATTTTGTGAAATATTCCACTACGAACAACAAAAATAAAATTACCGGCTGATGTACTATATATATAATCAGAGTGTGACGGCCTAAGAACGAAAACAAATTTGAATGTTTCTTATAAAACTGAGCCGGCAGCTGTTCTTTTTTGACTATTCTTCCTATAAATGTTCCGGCAAAAAACATAAAGATATAGGGTAAAATCGGAAAATAATCTGAAGAAAAAAAGCTATCGCTTGCAAAACCTAAGGCAAACAACATATCGCTGTTATACATAAAATCCGGTATATCTATAAGTCTGATGCCCAAAACGCCCAAAAATCCATACATTACTCCGTATGTAAAGACAAACAGGATAATAGCGGTTATAAAGCCACCTAAAATCGGTATACGCTCTAAAAACTTTTGCAAAGCGGCAAACAGTAAAATTGACACAGAAAGAAGATGTAAGATTCCGAATAAAATCACTTGCTCCGGCATTATTAAATATGTAACAACGGATATCACCAAAGATATAAAAAACAGTTTTAAACCTCTTTTGAGGTTTGATTTAGACAAGTATGATGAAATACCCGATATAAAAATAAACAAGCTTGCTACAAGCGGTTGAAATGGTGAAAATATGTTTATAAGCACCGTTCCGACACTTATCGAAAAGATACTGCTCATAGAATAGAACAAGTGATAAAACACCATTAAGACTATAGCCAAGCCCCTTATTTCGTCAAATAGATAAACTCTTTTTTTCACGCTTCTGACACTTTCCCATTCTTATTTGTTTATAAGTATATTTTACCAATATATTCATTACATTACAATAAGAACCTAAATTTATTCATTAAATTGTAACAAAGTCTTTTATCGCATTAAATTTTACTTCCCCGATACCGCTGACATCCAAAAGCTGTTCTACGCTTGTAAAACCGCCTATAGCTTCTCTGTAATCTATAATTCTTTGTGCGATTGTCGGGCCTATTCCATCGAGAGTTTCAAGTTCTTCTTTAGATGCTGTGTTTATATTCACGATTTGTCCGGTTATTTGTTCTATTACCGACTGCACATTTTCGTCTTTATCTTCTTGTTGCGGCTGCTTTTCTTTCTCAGACTGCGATTGATAAACTATATACTCGCTTTCCTGAGTATAGTTTGTTATTTCTATAACCTGCACATCAGGCTTATACAGCATATTATATCCGATTATCGCCGCACAAAGCACAATGGCTACACTTATTAGTAATCTTTCAGTTGAAAACTTCTTATCATTATTATCTTTCAATATTTTTCTCCAAATATTCAATAAAGTCTGCTACCGCACCCTTATCACAATGGCTTACAACAACATCAGCAAAACTTTTTATGTCCTCCGGAGCATTCTCCGGTGCTGCACAAATACCCGCTGCCTTTAACAGATCCCAATCATTATAGTAATCTCCGATAGCACAAGCCTTTGAGTTGTCAATTTTAAGGTGACCAATTAAACGATTAAATGCGTTTCCCTTGTTTGAATTACTCGGAAGCATCTCAAGAAAATTGCCGCAAGAGGTAACCCAAATGACATCTTCACCGGTTATGCTCTGAGCATATTCTTTTACCTGGTTCATAATTTTCTCATCAACAGCAAAAAACACCTTATACCAGGGGCTTTTTATATCTTCCAAATTGCAGTACACATAGTTATTATTTTCCATATTCATATGATACTGCACATATTCATTTTCTTTAATTATATTTATTGCTCCATCGACATATATTTCGACGCCAACAGATGGGAATTTTTCCAATATTTTTTTCATATATGCTGCTGCATTTGTTTTATTCACAAACAGTTCTGATATAAACTCATCATTTTCAAAGTCATAAATTGCACCGCCGTTTAAGATTATAGCCGGAGCATTAAACTTTAAGCTCTCGTTATACTTAGACACAGAAAATTTATTTCTGCCCGTAGCAAGTGAAAACTTGCCGCCGAGTTTTTTAAATCTTTCTATCGCATCTATATTTCGTTTAGGAATATCTCGGCTTTCAGGTATTAAGGTACCGTCTAAATCTGATAAAATAAGATATCCTTTAAAAATATTCTTTTCCAAAACTAATTCCCTTCTTTTTATACAAAATCAAGTTAAAAAATACTGCTAACAGGTAATTTTTTGTAAAACAAAAACCCCGAAGGCGATTAGCTTTTCGAGGTTCAAAATCTGGCGGAGAGAAGGGGATTTGAACCCCTGAAACCGCTTTAACGGTTTACACGATTTCCAATCGTGCTCCTTCGGCCAGCTCGGACATCTCTCCACAAATAAAAAAACAACTACCATAATTATACTCACATTTCCTCATTATGTCAATAATAATTTATCATTATAATTCCCAAACCACTTGACTTTATCTATAGATTTTACTATATTTATTTAAAATCGTAAAATTAAATTTTAATAGTAAACACGAGGTGTATATGACTGTTTTAGACTATATTATTATCGCGCTTATTCTCTTTCTGACAGTTCTTGCTGTTATTAAGATTATTAAAAGAAAGGGCAGCTGTAGTGGTTGCTCAAAAAATTGTGCCGGTTGTCAAAAGTTCCGACAAAAAAAAGAAAAGACAGACTAATTTTTCAGTCTGTCTTTTTTTATATTACTATCTATAGCTTCTTACATATGGTAATCCATTTGTTTTCGGATCTTCGCTGTTTCCTACTATCACAAGTGCTGTGAGCATAACAACAAACGGTAATGCTGATAAGAGCATTGTGTAATTTGAAAGTCCTGTTCCTCCTAAGAGTACAACCAATGACTGCATAAATCCGAACAACAAGCACGACCACAATGATCCAAGCGGAGTCCATTTTCCAAGCATTACAGCACCGAGTGCTATAAATCCGTTACCGATAACGACAAGGAATGAGAATTGTGAAACTACTGATAATGTCATAGTTGCTCCGCCTAATCCTGCGAATAATCCGGAAAGCAATACGCAAATATATTTTATTTTATTAACATTTATTCCTACGGCATCTGCTGCATCAGGATGTTCACCTACTGCTCTTATATGCAAGCCAAGCTTTGTTTTGTACAGCATTATATGTACAAGTATAGCAGCTGCAATAGCAAGCAGAACCGGAATTTTTATATTAAGGTAATAAAGCGGTGAATCAGGTGATACAATTCCGTCTAATATGCCCGGGAATGATGGGCAGCTCGGAGTTGAAGATGCACCGTCAAATATCAAATCACAGGCTACTAAGGCTACGCCCGGAGCAAAGAAGTTCATTGCTACTCCTATAACGGTATGATTTGCCTTACAGGTAACAGTTCCTATTCCGTGAAGCACTGATACTCCCATACATATAAGTCCTGCTGAAATAAAGGCTATCCATACATTACCGGTAAAGTAGCTAATGGTTGCTCCGATAAATGCACCCAAAGTCATAAGTCCGTCAACACCAATATTTACAACAGCAGAGCGTTCAGAAAGCATTCCTCCTAAAGCTGTAAAGATAAGCGGTGAGGAGTACATAAGAGTAATTCCTAAAATAAATAGTATAATTTCCATTATTTTTTCCTCCTTTGTTCAAGCTTATCTGCTAATCTTGGGAATATTACAACAAGTGCCATACAGAAAATTGAGATACCGATTGTAATATTGACTATGTCTGTTGGAACACCAAGCTGTGATTGTGCACTCTCTGCTCCGTAGAACAATGCAGAAAAGATTATTCCGAGAAATACAGAAGCTATTGGAGATCCTGCTGCTATAAAGGAGATAGACATTCCTCTTGTAAATCCATTTCCCTGGAACGCGGCTAATTGTGACATTTTATGCGGTTCCATTCCCATTACAACTAAAGCTCCGGCTAATCCGCAGATAGCTCCTGCTATAGTAAGTGATAATGTTATCTTCTTCACTACACTCATTCCTGCTATTTCACAGTTTGGTTTTCCCAGTCCTGCTACTTTAAGCTCATATCCCATTGTAGTCTTTTTGAAAAACCACACCATTGCTATTGCTACTGCTATAGCAATTAAGAATCCGAAATTGACATCCGGTTTTGCTAAGAAGTCATAAAGCCACGGAACATTAGTTTGAAGATTTTGCATAACTCCTTCTGGCAAAGTCAGATTTATAAATGATGATTCATTTACTCTATGTACTATTGATGGGCCTTCGTCAACATACTCAAGGCTTACAAAGAAGTTTGAAACATAGAGCATTGTCCAGTTGACCATTATTCCTGATACGATCTCATTTATTCCAAATCTTGCTTTTAAATATCCTTCTATTAAGCCGCATAAAAGTCCGCCTAATATACCTGCTATTATAACTAGTGGTATTTGGATGACAGGGTGAAAATTACATACGCAGCCTACTATTGTTGCAGTTAATGTTCCTGCTATAAACTGACCTTCCGCACCGATATTTATAAGTCCTGATTTAAACGCAAAAGATACACCTAATGCCAAAAGGATAAGCGGAGTACTTTGTATTAAGACATTTGATATATATTTTGGTTGTGATAATGATCTGCTGCACCAAGCAGCAAAAACCTCGATAGGATTATTACCAAGACAGACTAAAACTATAGCTGTAACCAAAAAGCCCAAAAGCAAAGACATAATTGTCGCAACGACAGGCTTTCTCAGAGATTTAATTAGAACTTGCATTTTGCTTCCCTCCCGATATTAATAATTGAATAGACTTCTTATCGGCATCTTTGCGTTCAAAATCTCCTATTATTTCTCCGTTTCTCATAACCGCTATTCTGTCCGATAAGCATAAAATCTCGTCTATATCGTAAGAAATAAGTAAAACTGCTTTGCCCTTATCTCTTTGCTCTAAAATTATACTATTGATCTTCTCTATTGCAGCCATATCTACATTTTTTGTTGGCTGGCTTACGACTAAGACATCGGGATTATTTGCAATTTCTCTTGCTAAGAATAATTTTTGCTGATTTCCGCCGGAGAGTGCACTCGGAGTCATACCTGCGCAATTTTTAGGCTGTATATCATACTGTTCTATTAAGACTTCTGCAAAAGCTGCTGCTTTTTTATAATCTATTATTCCTTTTCTTGAAAACTCAGGAGATTTATATTTTTCAAGAATAACATTATCAGCAATACTTATACCTGATATCAGACCTCTTGCAAGTCTTTCCTCGTGCATTACAGCAACCTTATTATTTCTTATAAATTTAGGGCTTTTATTTTCTATATGAACTCTGTTTACTGCAATAGTTCCGCTTTTAACTTTTCTGACTCCGGCAATAGCTTCTACAAGTTCAGTTTGTCCGTTTCCGTCAAAGCCTGCGATACCAAGAATTTCGCCTTTTCTAATGTTAAGAGACAGATCTTTTACTCGTAATATTTTTCTGCTGTCTGTTACATACAGATTCTTTATAAAGAACACAGTTTTTTGCGGATTAAACGGTTTTTTCTCTAATTCAAACTTAACTGTGCGTCCAAACATTCTAAGGGCAAGGTCCTGTTCGTCCATTCCTTCGGTATCAAAAGTGCCGACTACTTTGCTGTCTTTGAGTATAGTACATTTATCTGCACATTTTAAGATTACATCCAGTCTGTGAGTAGAGAGTAAAACGGTTTTGCCCTCGGCTTTGAGCTTTTTGAATATCTTTATCAGATCATCAGTTTCTTTAGCATCAAGTGTTGCCATTGGCTCGTCAAAGATAAATACATCAGCATCCTCATATAAGGCTCTTGCTATTTCTATTTTCTGTTTCATTCCCAATGTAACAGTTTCGACTTTTGCCTTGAGGTCAAAATCAAAAGAATACTTATTTATTATATCCTTTATTTTTTGTGCTTCTACTTTTCTGTTTATTATTCCTATAGCGTTTGTTTTTTCGTTTCCGAGCATTATATTATCTTCAACGGTAAATTTATCTATGAACATAAAGTTTTGGTGTGCCATTCTTATTTTCTTGTTCATAGCATCTTTGGGGCCTTTAAATTCCACCTTTTCACCATTTACATATATCAAGCCGCTATCATATGAGTATAATCCGTGCAATATACTCATAAGGGTAGTTTTTCCGGATCCATTTTCTCCGACTAATGCGTGTATTGTTCCTTTTTCAAGATTCAAATCAACATTATCTAAAACAGCTTCTCCTCCGAAAGTTTTCACAATACCCTTCATCTGAACAGCATATTTATTTTCAACCAATTTATCACACCTCCTTTATTTATTATAAATTTGCTTTAAACTCTTTAAGTTCACTTCTGCTTGACGGCGGCACTACTGTACCGTTTTCAATACTCGCTTTGAGTTCCATCGCAGAATTATAGACTTCCGTATCAACATTTTTATTTTCTGTTGGTATGCCTACAAACCCTAATTTGAGTCCGTAATCAAAGTTCTTTGCGCCCACATCTTCATTGTTATACATTTTCTCACACAAATCCAATACAGCCTTATCAGTATTTACTACTGCTGAGGTTAAAATGTTATCAGGAGCGATTACAGATTGGTCTGTTATTGAGCCGATTACATATTTGCCTCTGGCTTTTGCTTCTTCTATTACTCCGGTACCTGCTGCTGAAGCATTTTGGAAAATTATATCGCAGCCATAAAGATACATTTTACTTGCAACGGATCTTCCCTTTGACATATCAGAGTAACTTTCAGCATATTGAATCATTACTTCGATATTTTTTCCGAGTTCTCTTGCAGCATATGCAACACCTGCCTCATAGCCGCTTTCGAGTTGATATGATCCTACATTATCCATACCGCCTATAAAGCCAACCTTATTTGTAGTAGTTGTTCTTCCTGCTATATAGCCGGTAAGAAATGCTGCTTCGTGGCTTCTGAATGTTACGGTAGTAAGATTTTGTGGGATTTCATCAAGTGTTGATCCTGCCAACAGATATTTGATATCCGGGTTTTGTGCTGCTGCCTTTGCAACTGCACCTGTTAAGAGTGCGCTTCCTGCAACTATGACATCACTTTTGTTATCTGCAAGTATATCAATTCCGGTCAAAAATTCAACTTCTTGCGTAGGCTCTATATATTCAAGTTCTATCTCCGGATGAACTTCTTTTAATTTTGTCAGCGCTTCCCAACAAGCCTGGTTAGATGAAAAATCATTTTTTCCGCTTGTATCGGTAATTAAAGAGTAGTTCATTGTTTCCTCACTCTTTTGTTTACCTTGGCTATATCCGCAAGATGTAAGAACAGAAAGTAAAACCGCAAACAATAAAAATATTGATAATATTTTCTTCAATTTCACAATTATTCCCTCTCTTTATTAAACATTTAGGGAGTGCCCCTCAAGAAACGAAAAGCACTCCCTTAAAAATACAAAAATATATTAAGCTTCTATGCCTACTTCTAAAGCGACCTTCATCATATTTGCGAAGCTTAACTTTCTCTCATCAGCAGAAAGTTTTTCGCCTGTAAACATCATATCTGAAATTGAGATCATGCACAATGCATTTTTACCTGCTCTTGCAGCATTCATATAAAGAGCGGGAGCTTCCATCTCACAGCAGAGGATTCCCATTTTTCTCCAATTTTCTAATTTATTTGCATTTGGATCGTTATATCTCTCATCATAGAACATATCTGTTGCGAATGTATTACCTACAACAGCATCTACTCCCAATTCAGCAGCTTTTTCTTCAGCAGCTTTCAATAATTTATAGCTTGCAATAGCGGAATATGTTCCACCGATATTAAACTGTTTGTCATAATTTGTGTCGTAGCAAGAACCCATTGCGATAACTAAATCTTTTAATTTCAAGCCATCTGCTATAGCGCCTGCTGAGCCGATTCTTATGATATTATCAACATCATAGCAATTAAACAGCTCATATGTATAGATACCAACAGAAGGATTGCCCATTCCGCCTGCCATTACAGAAATTTCTTTGCCTTTATACTTACCTGTATAAGCAAGAATATTTCTTACAGTATTTACACATCTTGCATCCTCAAGAAATTCCTCTGCGATGTATTTTACACGAAGTGGATCTCCCGGCATCAAAACAGTTTTTGCAAAATCCCCTAATTTTGCCTCGTTATGCGGTGTTGGTGTTAAATTTGCCATAAAACATACCTCCAATAAAAATAATATAAATTAAAATATATAAATAAGCAGAAACGAACAAAGAGATTACATTAGGAACACAACACCCGACATAAACTCAAGACACATCTCTGAATATTCCAAAAATGACAGCCGGCTTTGCAGGCTTTGAAGCTTAAATATTTTACTTTAAAATGTCTTTTAATCTTGATGTTCCATCAAGTTTGCCCGGAGAATCAAGATAGTCTATAATTGTTGCGCCTATATCAGCGAAGGTATGAAGTGTGCCTAAGTTTGCACCTTCTTTAATATTTTTTCCGTAAATAACCCACGGAACATATTCTCTTGTATGGTCTGTTGACCAGGTAGCTCTTGGGTCACAGCCGTGGTCTGCTGTGATCATAAGTATATCATTTTCTCTAAGGTTTGACATAATCTCAGGTATTCTGCTATCGAAGTATGTAAGGCCCTTAGCATAGGAATCAGGGTCTCTTCTATGTCCCCAAAGCATATCAAAGTCAACGAGGTTGACAAAGCATAAGCCGTTAAAATCTCTTTTCATATATTCCAAAAGACGATTTATGCCGTCCTCATTACTCTTTGTTTTGACATAGTCTGTTACGCCTCTTCCTGCGAATATATCATAAATTTTTCCAACGCCCAAAACATCCTTGCCGTTTGCATTAAGAACATCAAGCATTGTTGTTTTTGGCGGCGGCAATGATACATCGTGGCGATTTGGAGTTCTTACAAAATTAGGATATTCTCCTATAAATGGTCTTGCTATAACTCTTCCGACTCCGAGGTCACCCTGGAGCAGTTCTCTTGCTATTTCGCAGCACTCATAAAGTTCAGCAACAGGCACGACTCCTTCGTGAGCTGCTATTTGGCAAACGCTGTCTGCAGAGGTATAAACTATCAGGCAGCCTTCTTCGACGCACTCTTTTCCGTAATCCTTGAGAACTTCTGTTCCGGAATATGGTTTATTACAAAGAGCCTTTTTCCCTGTACGCTTTTCAAGCTCATCGATAAATTCCTGTGGAAATCCATTTGGGAAAAGAGGTAATGGTTTATCTGAACGCACTCCTGAAATTTCCCAGTGGCCTATAGTAGTATCTTTTCCCTTTGAAGCCTCCTGCATTCTTGCAACTGTACCTATAGGAGAAGCTTCTTTTTGATTTGCCCACTCAAGACCATCAATATTGAAAAAACCTATCTTTTTCATATTCGGTATATTCAAGAAATCTGTTGTTGCTACCGACTTTATAGTATTCGCACCCTTATCTCCGTAATCCTGCGCATCGGGTTCTTCGCCTATACCTACGCTGTCGAGTACGATAAGGAACACTCTTTTATCCATTTTTTCACCTTTCTTTCTCCATAAACTTATGATACTTACAAATACATCAGGTGTTTATTAAAGTTGTGCAAAATTACTTGAAGAAGAATGCAACAACATTAATAGCTATTACGAGTACAAAAAACCCTAAAGCAATAATTTTAGTCCATCTGGATAAAAATCTATCTACAGAACGAGCCTTATTCTTCTCAAAAAAGGTATCTGCTCCACCGGTTACAACTCCGACATTTCTATCGTGGCCCTCTTGTAAGAGAACAACAGCTATAATAGCAATAGCGAAGATAACCAAAACGATACCGAAAATCCATTCTACTACACTCATCCATAACACCTCCTATAAATTAAATACCACATTATAATTTTAACATAACATATTTTTTTATGCAATAATTTCTTTACAATTAAATCAATTTTTAAATTCAAGTCTGCCATATTTGTGTACTTTGACTCAAATTCAAGATTATTTTTATCCATTTATTTTGAAGCACATATTTGAATTCTCATAAGTTTTTTTCAAAACACTGTTTACATCTGTATTTTTCAGTTCTGCTATTTTCTGAGCTGTATATAAAATCATAGAGGAATCGCATCTTTTGCCTCTGTACGGCACCGGTGACATATATGGGGCATCTGTTTCAAGCAATATACTTTCAAGCGGCAGGCTTTTTGTCACATTTAATATTTTTTTAGCATTTTTAAATGTAACTGCTCCGCCGATTCCTATATACATACCAAGTTTTAAAACTTCCGCTGCCATTTCCACACTTCCTGAAAAACAATGCAACACGCCCTTAGGCTTATATTTTTTCAGTATTTCCATAACATCAGCGTGTGAATCTCTGTCGTGAACTATTATTGGGCAATCAAGCTCTTTAGACAAAGCCACCTGACTTTCAAATATTTCTTTTTGAATTTCTCTTGGCGCGTTATCTTCATAATGATAATCAAGGCCTATCTCGCCAACAGCCACACATTTTGGATGTTTTAAAAACTGTGCTATCTTATCTTTGTAATCCTTTGGCACATCTGATAGATTTTCCGGATGAAACCCTGCTGCAAAGTACATAAAGTCGTATTTTTGTGCAAGCTCTTGTGAAGCCTTTGATGACTCTATATCCACACCGGCATTTATTATTCTGCCTACATTTTTCTTTAAAAGACTGTTTAATAAATCATCTCTGTCTTCATTAAATGCCTCATCATCATAGTGAGCGTGTGTATCAAATATTAAACTTTCCATATTGGCCCACTTTCTTTATCGGATTATGCTTCCCTCGGGGATATCATCAACGAAAATGACCTTTATTCCATCATCGGTATCTGCAGCTAAAATCATTCCCTGACTTTCAACTGAGCATAAAACAGCAGGTTTTAAGTTGGAAACTAAGATTATATGCCTGTTTATCAAATCTTCCGGTTTGTAAAATTTAGCTATTCCGGACACAACGGTTCTGTCAGACACAGAGTCGTTTACAGTGAGCTTTAAAAGCTTTTTGGCCTTTTTCACAGGCTCACAGGCTACAATTTTTCCCACTTTCAGCTCAACTTTAGCAAAGTCATCTATTGCTATTGTATCTTTTGTGCAGACATTCTCAATCTTTTTAGCTGCACTATCTTTTTCTTTCTTGCTGTTGTTTTGATTTGCAAACATCATATTAAGTTCTTCTATTTCTTTTTTTGCATCTATTCTCGGGAAAAGCGGCTGACCTTTTATGACACTTACATCCTGTTTAAGCAGACCCCATTTTTCTAAGCTTTCAAAGGTTACTACATCCTTTTGAGCTCCGATTCTTTTAGCGATTTCTTCTGCGGTGCTTGGCATAAACGGAGTTATCAGAACACAGATAAATCTCATAACTTCGCAAAGATTGTAAAGAACTTTAGCTAATCTTGCTTTTTTAGTTTCATCTTTGCCTAATATCCACGGCATTGTTTCGTCTATATATTTATTTGCTCTTGATATAAGCTTCCAAACATCAGAAATTGCCGCTGAAAACTGGAATTTATCCATAGAGTTTTCGTATTTTTCTTTCACTTGCAAAGCCAAGTCTGAAAGTTCTTTGTCTATGTCAGCACCCTCTTTTTCAAGAGGCAGAGTTCCTTTGAAATATTTTTCTATCATAGCACAGGTTCTTGACAAGAGATTTCCTAAATCGTTTGCAAGATCAAAGTTAATTCTGTTTATCAATGCCTCATTTGTAAACCAGCCGTCTGAGCCAAACGGAATTTCTCTTAGCAGGAAATATCTTATTGCATCAACACCATAGCGATCGCATAAAATTTTAGGATCTACCACATTACCCTTTGACTTAGACATTTTTCCGTCATCGCCAAACAGCAGCCAGCCGTGTCCAAAAATCTGCTTTGGCAACGGTAAATCAAGTGCCATTAAGACTGCCGGCCATATTATAGCGTGGAATCTTACGATTTCCTTGCCTATAAAATGGACATCTGCCGGCCAATATTTTTGATAATCGCTCTCATCATCACCTGCATAACCCATAGCTGTGATATAGTTTGTCAACGCATCAAGCCACACATATACAACATGCTTTGTATCAAATGTTACCGGTATGCCCCAGCTAAAGCTTGTCCTTGAAACACATAAGTCTTCAAGACCGTTTTTTATAAAACTGATCATCTCATTTTTACGGCTTTCAGGCTGTATAAACTCCGGATGCTCCTCATATAGTTTTAACAGTCTGTCTGCATACTTGGAGATCTTAAAGAAGTATGCCTCCTCTTTAGTTTTCTTTACTTCTCTGCCGCAGTCAGGACATTTACCGTCATTTAACTGTGTTTCGGTCCAGAACGACTCACACGGTGTACAGTACCAGCCCTCATAATAGCCCTTATATATTTCGCCTTTTTCGTATAGTTTTTGGAATATATTTTGAACAGCCTTTATATGATAATCGTCAGTAGTTCTTATAAATTTATCATTTGATATATTCAGAAGTTTCCAAAGTGACTTAAAGTTTGCGACTATTTTATCCACATATTCTTTCGGCGTAGTATTACACTGACTTGCCTTTTGTTCAATTTTCATACCATGCTCATCAGTTCCGGTCAAAAACATAACATCATAGCCTTTTAATCTTTTATATCTTGCTACAGTATCTGCTGCAACTGTTGAATAGCTATGACCTATATGAGCATTATCAGACGGATAATATATAGGGGTTGTTATATAAAAAGTTTCTTTACTCATAAAAACTTGCAAAGCCTATTATAAAAGCTTAACAAGATCCCTCCCTTATTGATTTTTAGACAATTATTATTAAGGCGTATCTTCTTTATCTTTACCGGTTTTTCCTAATGCTCTTGAAAGCCACGCATCTGCCAAATCCATAGCCATATAAAGATTTTCTTTATATGCATAGTTTACCACTAATTTTTTTATATCAGTTGTTTGCTTGGTTGACATAAGCTGGACTAAAAGCTTATCTGCGATTTCCAAACCATTTTGGACTTTTTTGCTTTCAACAGTTATTTTGACCACATAATCATCAAGCATACTGCCGTAGTACAAACAATCCTTACAACGAACCAAAGGCTTGCCTTTGTATGTTAAAAACTCTGAACCTTGCGGTAAGCTATCAAAATTTTTAGATGTATCGTTTCTGCTTTGTTTTTCTTTATTATCTGCCATACAGTTCTCCCTTTCTTTAGTCTTAGAGATTTTTAAAATTGATTTAAAAATAAAATTCCTTTTGTTACAGCTATACAATTAAACCATAATAAAGAAAAATACTCATCCTGCATAATTGTAACAAAAAAACGGCATAAATTCAACCATAAAATTATGCTGTCCGACAAACATCGTGCTGATATTTTATTTCGTCGAATACTCTTTGTTCTTTAAGGCTTTGCTGCAGTTTTAATTATAATGCCATTTTACTCCACTTGGGGTATCTTCGATTACAACACCCATACTTTTTAATTTTTCTCTTATTTCGTCAGCTTTTGCCCAATTTTTTTCTTTTCTTGCAAGTGTTCTTTGGTTTACAAGCTCATCTATTTCCTCTTCTGAGAACTTGCCCTCTTTTTTTACATATAACAGTCCTAATACTCCGGTAAGCTCTGTAAAGAACTTCAAAGCCTCTTTAGCATAAGCTTTTGATGAGGTTTCATTATTATTTATAATATGATTTATCTCTTTTACGACATCAAAAATTACAGCGATTGCATCAGCAGTATTCAAGTCATCGTCCATCGCCTTTATGAACTTATTTCTATACGAATACAGGCTGTTGAGGTTTGTCTTATCGCAGGCACGGGTATCGGATTTAGCATTTTCTGATAAAAACTCCAGATTTTCCTTGCAGTTATACAGTCTTTCCAAAGATGCTGTGCATTGTGCCATTAAGTCTTGACTAAAATTTATAGGACTTCTGTAATGAGAGCATATCATCAAATATCTTATTGGCTCATAGCCATATTCACTACTTATATCTCTTACGGTAAAGAAGTTGTTAAGTGATTTTGACATCTTCTTATTATCGATATTTATATATCCGTTATGCATCCAATATTTTGCAAATTCCTTATCGTTGCAACATTCACTTTGTGCGATTTCATTTTCGTGATGTGGGAAGATTAGATCCTGGCCTCCGCAGTGTATATCTATTGTATCTGCAAGATATTTTTTAGCCATAGCAGAACATTCGATATGCCAGCCGGGTCTGCCCTTACCCCAGGGTGCCTGCCAGTAAGGTTCTGTTGGTTTTGCCGCTTTCCAGAGTGCAAAATCCATTGGATTTTCTTTTTGCTCGCCAACTTTTATTCTTGCACCTGCCTCAAGCTGTTCTAAAGGCTGATGTGAAAGTTTTCCGTACTCATCAAAATCTAATGTTCTGAAATAAACATCTTTATTTTCTGAGACATAGGCATAGCCTTTTTTTATAAGTTCATCTATAAAGTCTATCATCTCATTTATATTTTCCGTAGCTTTAGGATGAACATCTGCTGCTAAGACATTAAGACCCTGTGCATCTTTTTGATACTCTTCTATATATTTTCTTGCTACATCGCTGTAATCTGTGTTTTCTTCGGTTGCTTTTTTTATAATTTTATCATCTATATCGGTATAATTCTGCACGAATTTGACATCATAGCCCCTATACATCAAGTATCTTCTCAGGACATCGAAAACACAAATCGGTCGCGCATTACCTATATGTATGTAGTTATACACAGTAGGTCCGCAGGCATATATCAGAACTTTATTTTCATTAACAGGGATAAATTCTTCTTTTTTCCTGGTTAAAGTATTAAATATTTTCATATTTTCTCCTTATTCTGCTTTATATCTTTTTGTATTTTTTCTAATTCTTTTACCTCTTTTTGCAAACTTGCAAGCTTATGTTCTATCATACAAATCTCGGTTGATATCGGATCTATATAATGTATTTGGTCAAGCTCAAAGCTGTTCTTGCAAGGTTTTTTGCCATTGATTCTTACCACCCTTGAAGGTACTCCTACCGCTGTAGCATTATCCGGTATTTCGTCAAGAACCACAGCTCCTGCTGCTACGCGGGAATTATCTCCTATTCTGAACGGGCCTAAAACTTTTGCTCCTGCACCTATTAACACATTATCTCCTAATGTCGGATGCCTTTTCCCGTGATCTTTTCCTGTTCCTCCGAGAGTTACATTCTGATAAATCGTACAGTTATCTCCTATAACCGTAGTTTCGCCTATTACGACTCCCATTCCGTGGTCTATAAACAAGCCTTTGCCTATTGTTGCCCCCGGATGTATTTCAATTCCGGTTTTATGCCTTGCTCTTTGAGAAATCCACCTTGCTATAAACTTATGATTGCGTTTATAAAACCAATTTGCTTTTCTGTATGCTCTGACTGCCTTAAAGCCTGAGTACAGAAAGAAGACCTCCCATCTTGATCTGGCTGCCGGATCTCGCATCATTATTGAATCTATTTCTTCTTTAAGTTTTCTAAACATCGATAACTAATTCCCCTTTTTACAGTTTATATAGTATCTTAAATAAAATTTTCCTACATTTCTTTTATTATATTCCTGTTCTGATAGATATATATAACTCCTGAAACAATCGTCAGAACTACACTTACATATATTAAAATCTGTGAAATATAATCAAGTATGTAAACATTATTTGTATCAATCATATCTTTTATTGCCTGTACTGCCAACACGAACAACACAGCAAGCATTTGGCTGACGGTTTTGACCTTGCCCCACAAGTTTGCCGCTATAACAATTTTCTTGCTGCTTGCGACTAATCTTAGTGAAGTAACGGCAAGTTCTCTTGTTAATATTATCATCACTACTGCTGCATTTGTAATACCAAGCTGAACAAAGCATATAAATGCTGACATCACCAACAGCTTATCTGCAAGAGGATCAGCAAACTTCCCAAAATCGGTAACACAATTTGTACTCCTTGCTATTTTGCCGTCTAAGAAATCCGTAAACGAGGCAACTGAGAAAATGATAATTGCCGCAATATCTCCATAAGGAAGCTTATCAAATAATAATTCGAACATAAAAAATGGTATCAGCAATATTCTGATAATAGTTAATTTATTAGGAAGATTCAATTTCTATTCCCTCTCCAATCGCATAAATTCGTATTTAGTTGTCTTCAAATATTAAAGACTCATCCTCACAAAAATCGATAACCTCTCCTATAAGGTCTGAATATCTTGAGTCCACTATTTTTATTTTTAAGAATATTCCTGACGGTATTGCTGCTGGAAGGTCATACATCACAATAGGATCCACATCCGGTGCTGAACCGTAATATCTTCCGAAATAGTAACCCTTTTTACTGTTATAATCATCGTGTATAACGGTAAATATTTTTCCTTTCAGGCTCTCGTTAAATTCATCCATTATATATGCCTGTTGATGACGCATTGATCTTAATCTTACCAGTTTATCACTTTCGCTTACCTGATCATTTCTTTCCCCTGCTATTGTATTTTCTTCCTGAGAATACTCAAAGCAGCCCATTCTTTCAAACTTCATATCGTGTGCAAACTGAAACAGTTCGACAAATTCTTCTTTGGTTTCGCCCGGAAATCCTATTATAAATGTAGTCCTTATATAAATCCCCGGAACCATTTCTCTTATATGCTTTATCTGTTTTTCCAGCTCATCTTTATTACCTCTGCGATTCATCTCTCTTAATACTTTCTCATTACAATGCTGCATAGGTATATCAAGATAATTTACAATTTTCTCTTCTTTTGCCATCAGCGACAAAAGACTGTCTGTTATTCTATGCGGATAACAATACAGCAGTCGTATCCACCTTATATCTTCTATTTTAACAAGCTCTTCCAACAGATTTACAAGCATATATTTCCCATAAAGGTCTATACCATAACTTGTTGTATCCTGAGCTACGAGTATAATTTCTCTTACTCCATTCTGAGCCATTTCCTTTGCCTGACTCACTATATCCTCTATTTTACGGCTTCTGTATCTGCCTCTTATTGAAGGTATCGTGCAGTATGTACATTTATTATTGCAGCCTTCTGCGATTTTTAAGTAGGCATAATGGGGATGTGTGCTCTGTATTTTTTTACCTTCAAGCGGCAGATTTTCTTTTGGCGGAAACAGTAAGACTTTTTTACCGGAAAGCACTCTTTTGACTACACTTACAATATCCGCATTTGCGCCTATTCCTATTACAGCATCGACTTCTTTTTGCATATCACTCATTACTTGGTGTTGAAATCTCTGTGCCATACAGCCTGTAACTATTATATATTTTGGCTTGCCGACTTCTTTATACATACCCATTTCAACTATTTCGCTTATACTTTCTTCAATAGCATCACTTTTAAATCCACAGGTATTTATAATAGCAAAATCCGCTTTTGAAGGATTAGGAGAGAATTCATAACCTGCATCTAAAAGCTTTGCAACCATCATTTCCGCATCGACTCTATTTTTATCGCAGCCCAATGTAATCATATGAAATTTTTCAGCCATTTTTCTCCTCCCGGTATAAAACCTATTTTACAAATCTATATCCATCTCATAAGCAGCACTTTTTATATCGTCATAATTGTAGCCCATTCTAATTAGCTTAGCCACAATACGCCGTTTAGACCTCTCATCAGCGCTGTAAAAATTTATTTTTGCCAACAAGAGTTCTTTAATTTTTTCTTTCGGGTTAATACAAAGATTATCTATAACATCATCAATGATATATTTATCTATTCCTTTTTTTAAAAGCTCAAGCTTAATTCTTTTTCCGCTGAAGTTTTTAAGCTTTAAAAGTGTGTTTGCATATCTTTTGGCATAATCGTAATCGTTTATAAAAGACATATCCTCCAAAGATTTTATGACTTGTAAAACCACATCACTATCATAATCTTTTGAGAGTTTTTTTTGCATATCATAACTTGAATAATCTTTAAAGTCCAAAAGATACAAGGCTTTTTCCCTTGCTCGTTTAAACTCAGACTTATCTCTCAAAACTTCCATATCATCAAGTGTTACATCATCATTTTCTTTTATATTATTCTGATATATTATATCGTCATCTAAAAGCGCATAGAATTCTCCATCAATATATACGCTGCTCAAATGCTTTTTAGCCTTTTGTATTTTTGTTATCTTAACATAGTAGCCGCTATTACTCATCATCGACTATTATATCTATATCTGTTGTGTTTTTAGCTCTTCTTTGCGCAGACTGCGGCAGATCGATTGATTTTATCGCATCATTATTTTTACCAAAATCAAGCTCCTGATGGCTGTTTTCATTACCGCTGTCTTCCTGTTGTAAATTTTCAGACAACGCTTTAACCTGACTGAATATCTCATCAAAGAACTGAGTATCATCTTCAAGTATCTTTTTTATATTATCTCTGCCCTGGCCAAGTCTTCTGTCCTTATATGAAAACCACGACCCGCTTTTATGGATAATATCTGCATTGATAGCCATATCTAAAAGTTCACCTGATTTTGATATTCCTTTACCGTACATAATATCAAACTCTGCCTCTTTAAACGGCGGGGCTATTTTATTTTTGACTACTTTTGCCCTTGTTCTTGAGCCTATTATCTCTTTAGCTGTTTTCAGTGTTTCTATTTTTCTTATATCTATTCTCACAGACGAATAAAACTTTAATGCTCTTCCGCCGGGAGTAACCTCAGGGTTTCCGAACATCACTCCGACTTTTTCTCTTAGCTGATTTATAAATATTGCAACACAGTTCGATTTAGAGATAGCTCCGGCAAGTTTTCTTAACGCCTGCGACATCAATCTTGCCTGCAGACCTATATGTGAATCGCCCATTTCGCCCTCTATTTCAGCTCTTGGCACAAGTGCTGCAACAGAGTCTATAACTATAACATCTATAGCTCCTGATCTTACCAAAGCCTCAGTTATTTCCAAAGCCTGCTCTCCTGTATCGGGCTGTGCTACTAAAAGTGAGTCTATATCTACTCCGAGAGCCTTTGCATAAACAGAATCAAGTGCGTGTTCGACATCTATAAACGCTGCATTTCCACCTTGTTTCTGACCTTCCGCCACACAATGCAGTGCCAATGTAGTTTTTCCCGAAGATTCCGGGCCATATATTTCTATAATTCTGCCTCTTGGAAATCCACCTATACCAAGAGCCTTATCAAGACAAAGTGAGCCTGTGGAGATTACATCTATGTTCATCGCCTTATCCTGGCCTAATCTCATTACAGCTCCCTTGCCGAATTGTTTTTCTATTTGAAGCAAAGCCGTATCCAAAGCCTTGCTTTTGTCAACAGACTTTCCTTTGTCCAATGCCTTATTTTTAGATGCTGCCATTTTCCCGCCTCCGTTTACGCAGAACATTTTGTAAAGATCAACGCTCTGTTAATTCCATTCATATCTTTTTTCATTGTATCAAGTTCAAACCCATTTTGTTCAAAAATGAGTCTGACATCATTTTCCATATTTATACCTATTTCCAAGGCTATTTGTCCGCCGATTTTTAATTTACTTTTCCAATTTTTACAAATACCTCTATAGAAATCAAGACCGTCTTTACCGGCCAACAGAGCTATATGCGGTTCGTGTCTGACTTCTTCCTCAAGCGTATACATTTCATCTTCTCTTATATACGGAGGGTTGGAAATTATGAAATCAAAGCTGTCATCTTCAAAGCTATCACAGGCTTTAAAGATATCATCACATATAGGATTTACATTCTTTGTTTTATGAAAAAGTATATTTTTCTCCAAATACTTATATGCTTCTTTTGATATTTCTATTGCATAAATATCAGCATTTTCAATATTTTTTGAAAGTACAGTTGCAATTATTCCGCTTCCTGAACACAAATCGACTATTTTAAATCTGTTTTTATTGTTCTTTTTCTGTTTTATTTTATCAAGAAGAAGCTCTACAACCACTTGTGTATCCTCTCTTGGTATAAGAACGCCCTTTCCCACGAAAAACTCATAGCCCATAAATTCCCAAAATCCCAACAGATACTGTAGCGGGATTTTATTTATTCTTTGTAAAACAAGCCATTTAAACTCTTTTAGTTCAGAATCTTTTATTTTATTATTTCTAAATAAGATAAACTTGTTTTTGTCTAATGAGCATACTTTTTGGAGCAATTCCCGTGCTTCAAAACGGGCATTTTCGATGTTGTAGCTTCCAAGCAGTTTCACCGCTTCCATATAGGCTTGATTAAGCGTCATTTCTATTATCATTTTCACATTTTTCAGTGCAGCTTTCAGGTTGGTCCGGTTTGACTGCATTTAAAGCTTCTATTGCGACCTCTATCATTTCATCATCAGGTTCTTTTGTTGTAATTCTTTGAACCCAAAGTCCGGGCGCTGCAATAATTCTTGTAAACCAATTATCATATTTACCGCAAAATCTGATAGCTTCATAGCCAAGTCCCATAACGATAGGCAAACATAAAAGTTTTACTGTTGTTCTGAGAACAGGGTTTTCAAACGGTATGAAAAATCCGATAATTACGCCTACTATAAGTGAAATTATTATAAAACTTGTCCCGCAGCGAGGATGAAATCTTTTAAACTCTTTGACATTTTCTACTGTAAGCTCCTTATTTGCCTCGTAGCAAAATATCGTTTTATGTTCAGCTCCGTGATACTGAAAGACTCTTTTTATATATGATATATTCGAACAGAAAAACAGATATATCATAAATATTATAACTCTTAATAAGCCTTCACAGACAGAACGGATAATCATAGTATTTTCAGGTGTACCTAAATAAGGACTGATAAAATTGTAAAGTATAGTCGGCAGCATAAAAAACAGCAATACTGCAATACCGATACCTAAAACAGTAGATATCACCATTACGACATTCATTATTTTATCTCCGAATTTTTCGTCAAGCCATTTTTCAAATTTAGTCGGTTCTGTTTGCTGCTCCTCATCTTCAAAGCCTGATTTTTCTGCTGAGATCATAAGTGCTTTATATCCTGTTTTCATAGAATCTATAAAAGTACCAAGTCCTCTTATTATCGGCGCTTTTAAAATCGGATATTTATCTTTTAAATTATTTTCCTGCATATACTCAGTTGATATGCTTTTATCCGGCATTCTCACACACACAGCCGTTTTGTCAGGGCCTTTCATCATAATTCCTTCTATGAGTGCCTGACCACCTATGGAGCAGTATTTGGATTTGCCTTTGTCTTTCATATATTTTATTACGACCGATAACAGATTGGTAATCTAAATCGGTCGTTTCCCTCCTTACTCCTCATCATTTTTTAACGCATTAAGCGAAATTATAACAGTTGTACCTTCTCCCTCTTTGCTTTCTATTATAAGGTTTCCCGAATGGAGTTTAACAATTTCATCTACTATAGCAAGTCCTATACCTGAGCCTCTTTGAGTATTATTAACTTTATAGAACTTCTCTGTGATTTTAGGCAGATGTTCCTCAGGTATTCCGCAGCCGTTATCCTTGACGACTATATAGATTTTGTCTTCTCTTTCCTGTACGCTTACTGTTATTATTGAATTTTCAGGACTGTATTTTAAGGCATTATCTATAAGGTTGGCAAAAACCTGTCTTAATCTGTCTTTATCTCCTATAATCGGACTCACTGTTTCGGGCGGTTCAAACAAAAGATGCTTCTTTTCTGCAATAGCTCGTTCAATATACATATAAACAGCATCATCAAGCTCGGCTAATATATCCAGTTTTTCAGGTATAAGGATCATTTTATTATTCTGCATATTGGAAAAGTCCAAAAGTTCTTCAACAATATTTGAAAGTCGTCTGGTTTCATTGGTTATTATTCCCAGACCTTTTTGCATTGTTGCCGGACTTGCTCCGAGTTTCATAGTTTCTGCCCAGCCGTTTATCGCTGTTAGCGGAGTTCTTAATTCGTGGGATACAGATGAGATGAAATCATTTTTCATTTTTTCTGTTTCCCCAAGCTCACTTGCCATATAATTTATGTTATCGCAAAGATCTCCTATTTCGTCGTCATATCTTTTCTCTAATTTCTCATCAAATTTTCCAAGCGCTATGCCTTTTGTTATATTGCTAACACCCTTTACAGAGCTTACAATACCGTTTAGGAAATATGTACTGTAGCTCATAATTAGAATTGCTGCAAAAATGAATAAAAATATAAACATCAGATTCATAAGTGATATCATATAATCCACATATTTAAGGGAAACTATATAATATATACTTCCTAAATACACTCCTGTCGGACTTATAGTCGGCTGAATTGCCGCTATTACTTTTTCGCCGTCATTAAGTCTTCCTATCCATACAGTAAAATCCTGCAGCGAATTATCCTTTGAGAACTTTGTTATATTTTTTATATTTTCCCCATTACCTTTAAATCCGGATGCTTTCATAACGACTTGATCATACTCGTTAAGCAAAACTATTTCGCATAAATCTTTTGATGGAAAATTCTGTATATAATTTTTAGAAAACTCCATAAAATCTTCTTCTGAGTTGTTATACATATGCAAATAGCTTTTATACACTTGAGAATAATTGCTTAGTTCTTTGCCTATTTCCCCGTAATAATAATTCATTACCACTGTTGATAGCAGCAGTGAAAGCGTTGTGAGTACTATTCCTATATATATTATGCTGTTTACAAGCCATCTTTTTACTATACCTTTTTTCAATTTGTATATAACTCCCTTTTGGTATGAATATTAAGAAAGGTAATTATGCCTCCCATTTATAGCCAAGTCCCCAAATTGTAACGATATGCTTTGGCATAGACGGACTATCTTCCACTTTCATTCTCAATCTTCTTATATTTACATCGACAATCTTTTCCTCGCCGATATAGGAAGTTCCCCAAACATGAGCCAATATTTTGGTTCTGTCAAGAACTACGCCGGGATTTGATAAGAAAAACTCCATAATTTGAAATTCCACCTGAGTCAGCTCTATCAATCTGCCGTTTTTTAACAGTGTTCTGTTTCTCAGGTTCAGAGTAAAATCTCCGTCTGAAATTTCTTCTCTTAAATTATTTTCATTTCGTGTTTCTGCCAACGCAACACGCCTGTAGAGTGAATCTATTCTGGCTACAAGCTCAGACGGGCTGAAGGGCTTTGTTATATAGTCATCTGCTCCTAACATCAGACCGTTTACTTTATCCATTTCCTGACTTCTTGCAGATAGCATAATAATTCCCATTAAACCGTTTTGAGCTCTTAACTTTTTACACACAGTAAATCCGTTTATTCCGGGCAAAGTCACATCTAAAATAGCAAGATCAAAATCTTTTGTTTCCTCATATTTTTTAAGTCCCTGTTCTCCGCTGTCTGCTTCAACGACTTTATATCCGGCTCTTTCCAAATTTATCACAATAAATTCTCTTATGCTGTCTTCATCTTCTACTATCAAGATTTTTTTCAAAATTACTTCCTCCTTACTCTACAAAAGCGAAAAGTTGTTTTTTAATGTTTCCTCATTTATAAAATATTCCGGGTTATCATAAATTTTAACTGCATAGACTATATTTCCTGTTGTTAATATTTCTGTGAATTCTTCTGCATTCTCAAGCGAATTATCCCAAATATGTCTTGAGAACGCCTTTACTTTCAATATTGCATCTCCTGTCGATGTAATATTGCCCTCACTTTCGCTTTTATAGCTTATGGTTAATGTTTGAGTTGAAGAATCAAGCTTGCCTACAATTTTATTTCCCCAGCCTGCAGGAAAAGTTATATAATAGCCGTCATCATAGTTTACAATTCTGTCTGATATAGTTACCATTGTGCTGTCATTATTGTTGTAATTCTGCCACGATATAATCGGACAATACTTATCTGTTGTTTCCTGTTTTATACCCCGGGACAGATCTGATGGCAGATCAATAATTCCGTCTTCATTTATATCTTCACTTAGTATTATGGTGTCTCTTTTCAAAGATTCATATAATTGCGGGTTACTGAATATTGGTGCTTTTAAGGTTTGATTAAGCTTATCCCAATATATTATTTCTGTTGCTAATCTGCCGTCGCTCAAAACCGCATCTACTGCTACACCGACCTGGTCTGAAAACACATCTGCAAATATAATATTCTTATATTCAGTTATATGAGAATCCATTTTGATTTGTCCTATTGTTTCAAAAGTATATTGGCTCTGATTATATTTCATAAGTCGCGTGTAGATATCATTTTCAGTCGGTATCAGAGAAAAGAGTATCATTTCATATAATAAATCTTCATCAAAATCCTGGAATTGAAAATCCAAGTAATCAACATTTTCGATAATAGCTTCTATTGAATCTTCGTGGCACTTAAACACAAACACCTGCTGCATAGATAAATTCGGAGTATTTAACCCCACGACAATTTCCTCTTTATTATCTGCATCTATATCACCAAAGGATACCTTATCTATCTGTGCCAGGTTAAATGTTTGTTCTCCTATTTTATACCAGTTATCATCCTGATCTTTTGAAACAACCATCATACAAAGTGTTGCGCCAAGAGAATTTTTAGGCTTATAAAAAGCAATCGCCTCAGACTCGCCGTCTGAATCCAAATCTCTTAGTATAACAGCACTCCTGTACTCTCCGTCATTAGGATACCTAAATGTATATTCTCCGACATTGTCATAGATAAGCTGTTTTATCTTTGCTTCATCTTCAGAACCTTGCGGAGCCAACATAAAGTTTCTTATATTATTAAGCCGCATATCTATCGGACTGCAGCCTTGTAAGACCGGTACAAAACACATCATTATGATAAGCATAGCTATCAGAACATATGGTTTACATTTCTTCATCAAATCAAATCAACCTTTTATAATCAAATTTATTTATGGTCTTTTCTTATTTTATTTCTTCTGATTTTTCCGCTTGTAGTTTTCGGAAGCTCGTTTACAAACTCAACTATACGAGGATATTTATAAGGTGCGGTCTGGTCTTTTACATAGACTTGTATCTCTTTTTTCAGTTCCTCACTTGCCTGTTTATCCTTTGTCAAGACTATTGTAGCTTTTATTACCTGTCCTCTTATCGGGTCAGGAACGCCTGTTATAGCACATTCCAAAACATACGGAAGCTCCATTATAACGCTTTCTATCTCAAACGGCCCTATTCTGTAGCCTGAAGATTTTATTATATCATCTGTTCTGCCGACATACCAAAAATATCCATCTTCATCTTTCCAAGCGGTATCTCCGGTGTGATAAACATCATCATACCAGGAGCTGTTAGTTTTATCATCATCTCCGGTATAGCCCACAAACAGTCCGCAGGGTATATATTTATCTGTTCTTACAACGATTTCTCCTACAATACCCTCATCTACGCTATTGCCATCAGGGTCAACCAAATCAACATCATAACCGGGCGATACAGTTCCCATAGAACCGGGTTTTGGCTCGGTGCCTTGAAGATTAAGAAGCAGCGGTGTAGTTTCAGATTGTCCGAACGCTTCCATTAGTTTTACTCCGGTAGCTTCAACAAATTTGTTATAAACTTCCGGATTTAAAGCTTCTCCGGCAATAGCTGCGTGTTTTAAGCTTGACAAATCATATTTAGATAAGTCTTCTCTTATAAAAAATCTGTACATAGTCGGTGGCGCACAGAAAGTTGTTATCTGATATTTTTTAAACAGCGGTAAAATCTCATTTGATTTAAACTTATCAAAGTCGTATACAAAAATTCCGGCTTCCATAAACCACTGTCCATATAGCTTGCCCCACATACACTTCATCCAGCCTGTATCAGAAATAGTTAAATGAAGCCCGTCAGGATCAACACTTTGCCAGTATTTAGCTGTTATTATATGACCTAATGGATAGGTGTGGCAGTGAGTAACTACTTTTGGGTGACCTGTTGTACCTGAGGTAAAATATGATAAAATCGGCTCATCTGAATGAGTTTTAACTCTTTTTAGCTCATCGGAATATTTTTCTATTTCCTCATCAAAACATATAAAGCCGTTTCTTTTGCCTCGTACGCAAAATTTAACTTTAGCCTCGTTAAGTTCATTCAAAGCGCTCTCAACGTGATCGATAACCTCTGATTCTACTGTACAGACTATAGCTTTTATGTTAGCTTTTTCAAAGCGATATATTATATCATTTTTTGTCAAAAGGTTTGATGCCGGTACTGCAACTGCGCCGAGCTTATGAAGAGCCATTACGCAGAACCAGAATTGGTAATGGCGTTTTAATATAAGCATAACCTTATCGCCTTTTCTTATTCCGTTTGCCCTTAACATATTAGCTGTCATATTACTGTATTTTTTTATATCCGCAAAAGTGAATGTCCTTTCCTCGCCCTTGTCATTACACCAGAGCATTGCTCTTCTGTTTGGTTCAACTTCTGCTATCTTATCTACAACATCATAAGCAAAATTAAAATTGTCCTTATAAACAGGCTCAAAATTCACCAGTCTTCCGTCATAAAAGGTTTCCATACAATATTTTTGGTGTAAATTAAGCATATTTATCCTCCTTATCTGAGTTTTCCTCTCTCATTACTATTGCAAGAAATACGCAGTCCATATTTCCTACTGCTATCATACCGTGTTCTTTTGAAGAATCGTAATAGATACAATCTCCCGGATTTAGAATCTGAGTATGACCATCGACTTCAATTTTCAACTGGCCTGTTAAAATATAGTCCATTTCCTGACCTGCGTGGGTTGAAAGTCTTATAGGTTTTCTCTGATCTGCTTCTATATACGGTGCAGTTACTAAAAGAGGTTCTGCAATTTTATTTCTGAATTTATATGCTAAATGCTCATAGACAAAGCCTTTTCTTCTTTTGACGTTAAGACCTTTACCTGCTCTTACTACAGAACATTTTGTAAGCTTAGGGTTTTCGCCTGTCAATAATTCACCCGGATCAACGCCAAATTTTTTAGCGCATTTATACAGAAAAGAGATCTCAAAATCCTTTTCACCATTTTCATATGCTTCATATGTATCGACATCAGTTTGAGTTACTTTTGCCATATCTTCTACACTAAGTTCCAAAAGTTCCCTTAATGCTTTCATTCTTTGTGCAA
>JAUMXZ010000089.1 GCA_030528905.1 Clostridia bacterium
TGACAAAATAATAGTAGAGGGTAAAGTTGACAGGGTGGATATTGCAAACATTGATTCTGATATGTATTTTCGTATAATCGACTATAAAACAGGAGTGAAGGACTATAATTTTTCAGACCTCTTGTATGGAATAAATATACAGATGCTCATATATATGGCAGCTATAAGTGAAAATGGCAAACAAAGATATAATAACGCAAAACCTGCAGGAGTTTTGTATGTGAATGTAAAACGGCCGATAGAACAGGTCGAACGAAACAGATTGCTTGCAAAAACTAAGTCAAATACTCAAGGCGTAATATTAGACACTGCTAAGGTTATTGATGCTATGGATAAGAATAAAGACGGCAAAAGTTTAGCGATTAGTTATGATAAAAAGGGTAATATAAAATCGAGTAAATATATACAAACAGTCAACAAACCAGAAATGGATATGATAAAAAACAAAGTTAAGAGTCTTATAAAAGATATTCCAAGCAAACTTAAAAAAGGAGATATAAAAGCATTGCCGCTCAAAGAAGATAAAAGCAATGGATTTGATGCCTGTAAGTGGTGTGACTATAAATCTGTTTGTCTTTATGAGGATAATATGGAAAAGATAAGCTTTGTTAAGATAAAAAAAGATATGCTGATAAAGCAGCTTAAAGAAGAACAAGGAGATAATAAGAATGGGAAGTAAAAAGAAGTGGACAGATGACCAGAAAAATGCAATATATGCAAAAGATAAAACACTCCTTGTAAGTGCTGCAGCAGGCAGTGGAAAAACAGCAGTCTTAGTAGAAAGAGTTATAAACAAAATAACAGATCCAAATAATGCTGTAGATATAGATAATATCCTGATAGTCACATATACAAAAGCTGCTGCGGAAGAAATGAAGCAGAGGATAAACCTGACCTTGGAGAATATGATAGCTAAAATGCCAAATGATAAGAATTTAAAGCGTCAGATGCACCTTATGAGCAGAGCCCAAATAAGTACAATACACAGCTTTTGTTCAAGATTGATAAAGGATAATTTCCAAAAATTATCAATAGCTCAAAATTTTAAAATAGCCAATAAAACAGAAATAAATCTGCTCAAACAAGATGCGTTTGAAAAGGTTATTAAAGAATTATACAGCCAATCAGATAAGAGTTTTTTATATTTAGCAGAGCTTTTCAGTAACGATAGGGATGACAGTAACTTGTTTGACATAATAGAAAAACTTTATGAAGAACTACGGCCATATCCTTATAAAAAAGACTGGGTTTTGGAAAAATTGAAACTCTATAAAACAGAACACGATAAAATAAAGGAAAATGTGTTTATAAAACAACTACTTGAACAAGCAAGCAAAGCTGTAAAGTATTGTGAGAAAATAGCGGATAAAAATATTGAATACTCATTATCAAATGAGGACTTTAAAAAAGCGTATTTTGAAATTTTAACAAATGATAAATTGCTGCTGCAAGACTTAAAAGAAACTATTGACAATAAAAGCTGGAACGAAATATGTAATAAAGTTAATAATTTTAAGTCATCAATGTTACGGCTGAAAGTGTTAAAAGGCTATAATGATGATAGTACAAAACAGTTGATAAAGGCTAACAGAGATAATATAAAAAAGATAATTGACACAAAGGCAGCTGTGTTGTTTTTATGCAGCGAGGAAGAATTTATAGAAGATATGAAAATGTCATATCCAATAGTTGAGCTGATATTTAAGATGGAGCAGATGTTTTCAGAAAATCTGATGGAATTGAAAAAAGAAAAAAACATTTTAGACTTTTCAGACCTTGAACACTTAGCCTTAGAGTTGTTAGTGAAAGACAGCGATAAAGGAAAAATCAAAACTGCATTAGCCGATGAAATAAGCAGCAGCTTTGAAGAGATAATGATAGATGAATACCAGGACATAAATCAGGTGCAGGAAAGTATTTTTAAAGCGATATCAAGAGATGAAAAGAATATTTTTATGGTAGGCGATGTAAAACAGAGCATATATCGTTTCAGAAACGCCCAACCCGAACTTTTTTTAGAGAAAAAGAATAAATTTACAGAGTATGATGAGAATACTAAGGACAGCTCAGAAAAGATACTGCTGAAGAAAAATTTTAGAAGCAGAAAAGAAATTTTAGATGCGGTTAATTTTGTTTTCAAGCTTGTTATGTCAAAAGAAGCCGGAGAAATTGACTATAATGAAGAGGAGTTACTAAACCCGGGACTTGACAGCGGTGTTGAGAATATACCTGTAGATGTGCATTTTATTGATTTTTTAAATTCACCTGAATTGGATAAAGATAAAACAGAAGCGCAGTATATAGCAAAACTTGTAATCAATATGGTGGAGAACGGTTTTAATATAGATGAAAACGGCAATAAACGAAAAGTTGAATATGGTGATTTTTGTATACTTTTAAGGAGTGCAAAAAAATATTTTGAGATATTTGAAAATGAATTTGAAAAATTAGGCGTACCTATATGCACAAAAAAGGAGAGCAATTTCTTTGATACGCCTGAAATATCCGGAATAATATCGCTGTTGGAAGTAATTGATAACCCGATAAACGATATAGAATTGCTGTCGGTTATGTATGGGCTTATTTATAGCTTTACAAGTGATGATATAGCAAAAATAAGAAAGAAAAATATAAATACGGAGTTTTATTATGCTCTGATAAATATATCTAAAGATAAAACTGTTATTGGTAAAAAATGCAAAGACTTGCTTGATGATCTTTTTGTGTTAAGGCAACTCTCTCAAACACTTAGCATTAGTCAGTTAATTAAATCAATATATGAAAAAACAGGCTATGATGCTATGGTAAGCGTGATGAAAAACGGAGAGCTGCGACTGAAAAAATTAAGACTTCTTTTAGAGTATGCAAAGGATTATGAAAGCTATGGAGCAAAAGATCTCTCGGGTTTTCTGAAATTTGCCAATAAAGCTAAACAGCGAGGCGAAGATTTTAAATCTGTTGTTTCAGGACTAAGAAGTAATAAAGCGGTGAATCTGATGAGTATGCACTCATCAAAAGGCCTTGAGTTTCCGATATGTATAGTAGCCAATACTTCACGGAAGTTTAATTTTAAAAGCGACAGCGAAGTCAAAATGAATTCTAAATTAGGCATAGGTTTTCCACTTAAAGATAATACTCTTCTTAAAAAGTACAGTACAATTCCGGATAAGGCAATAAGCATAAAAAACAGAAACGAAGCATTAAGTGAGGAAATAAGAGTTTTATATGTGGCAATGACCAGAGCAAAACAAAAACTTATTATATCAGCTTCATTTGATGATTTGGAAAAAGCGATAATAAACAATTACCCTTGTACATACGGCGAGCGTATAAATGACTTTTTTATAAATCAATGCAGTAATGCAGCAACGTTCATATTAGCCTGTATGATGAGGTACAACAGTAAAAATAATCCGGTAAACCAAATGCAGAACAATAAAGCTATAGACAAAAGCGGCCTGTTTAATGTACAAATTGTGCCTGTAGCATATGATGAGATAACAGATAATGACAGGCAAGAGGGCGATTTAACAGCTGACGCTGAAATGGTTGATTTTATAAAAAATCGCTTTGAAGAAGTGTATAAGTATCAAAGAGATACTATGATTCCGACTAAGGTTACTGTCTCGGAGCTTGCTTTTTCTGATGTGAATTATAAGTTTATGTTAAGTAAGAGGCCAAAGTTCAGTCAGAAAGAAAATATTACCGCGGACCAAAAAGGAACTATAATACATAAGTTTTTATCCTATGCGGATTTTAAGCGTTTGAAAACGGACATAACAGGAGTAATTAAGGAGCTTTTGGAAAAAAATATTATTTCTGAATATGAAGCAAGAGTAATAGACATAGAAAAGATAGAAAGATTTATAAATACGGATATATTTAACAGAATTTTAAACGCGGATAAAGTTTTAAAAGAGTATAGCTTTATGGTTAATATTGATGCCAAAGATGTATATAAAAGCGAAAGCTTTAAAGGAGAAAATA
>JAUMXZ010000090.1:0-1932 GCA_030528905.1 Clostridia bacterium
AGATATAGAAAAAAAGACAAGTTTTGAATCATCTCAGGAAGTTATATCATACTTACAGCAGGGAAATGATCAATTTGTAAATAACATCATAAATACAGGAGATGTTTCTCAGGAGAAAAGAACTTCTACAGCACAAAACGGTCAACATCCATATGCCACAATCGTTACCTGTTCTGACTCTCGTGTTCCTGCTGAACATATATTTAACGCAGGAATCGGAGAATTATTTGTTATAAGAACTGCCGGTAATGTTATCGGGGATCATGAGCTTGGAAGCATAGAATATGGTGCTGAACATCTTAATACAAAATTAGTAGTTGTTCTTGGCCATACTCAATGCGGAGCTGTAGATGCTGCTCTTAACAGCGAAAATCACGGATATATTAAAACCATTACAGATAAAATTTTATCCTGTGTGCCACAAAATTGTGATCCAAGAGAAGCTGAAAAACTAAATGTCCAAAACAGTATAAATGATATACTCAAGAGCGATATTATGACCGAGTTAGTCAATACAGATAAAACTCGTGTCGTAGGCGCTATTTATGATATACAAACCGGAAAAGTATCTTTTATGGAATAATTTTTCATATTTAAAATCAAAACAAATAAAAAAGCTCTGACTAATCACTTAGCCAGAGTTTTTTGTACTTTAGATATCTGTTTTCCACAAGCCGTGTAAATTACAATAAGCATAAACAGAAACCGGTTTTTCGTCACAAAGTGCAAACCTAACTTTAGGCTCAGAACCTACCTTGAGACATTTGCGTTGTCCGCCTCTGTCTGTTTGCAGATATACCCACAAGATGCTGTGCTCCTCAACCATCGGATGATCCACAGAACCAATCTTTACTTCTACAATATTATCTGAAATATTCACAACAGGGATATGCTTCTCTGTACTTGCTTCAACAGTTCCGGGCTCTAAAAGAGTCATTTTCTGTCCACAACACATCATTGGTACGCCTGCATCATTTACCATACCTATAAGATTTCCGCAATGCTCACAAATAAAAAACCTATTATCGCACATTTTAATCAAACCTCCAAAAAAATTTTAGTTGTATCTTAATTAGTAATTTTCTTTTCTTATCTCAAAGTAGCTTTGAGGATGATCACAAACCGGACAAACTTCAGGTGCATTATTTCCAACAACTATATGTCCGCAATTACGACATTCCCACATTACTTCTGAATCTTTTTTGAATACAGACTTGTTCTCTACATTACTAAGCAGCGCTCTGTATCTTTCTTCGTGAGACTTCTCAATAGCTGCAACAGCTCTGAATTGCTCAGCTAAGTCATAAAAGCCTTCCTCTTCTGCATCTTTTGCAAAATTATAATACATATCAGTCCATTCATAATTTTCGCCTTCTGCAGCTTTGAGTAGATTTTGTTCAGTATCACCTAATTCACCGAGAGCCTTAAACCAAAGCTTAGCGTGTTCTTTTTCATTGTTGGCAGTCTGTAAAAATAATGCTGCAATTTGTTCAAAACCCGCCTTCTTAGCAACAGATGCAAAATAAGTGTATTTGTTTCTTGCCTGAGATTCTCCTGCAAATGCCTCCCATAAATTTTTCTCGGTTTTTGTACCGGCAAATTTATTATCAGATTTTTCCAATGGCAACTTCTCAAATTTATCAAAAGGTTGTTTGCAAACCGGACAGCTAAAATCATCAGATATGCTGCCTTGGTGTATATAACCACATACTGTACATTTCCATTTTTCCATATCAATACTTCCTTTCTTTTTAAATTAGTAATTTTTAAAAATTAAATTAAGTTTATTACTAATATTAGTATAAACTTTAATTCTATTTTATTATACTTAAACTTATTTTTCTGTGACTAACTCACATAATAATATTGTATATTATTACATTAAATGGATTTACTATTATAAATATGTATGGATAAAATAATATCAAGTGG
>JAUMXZ010000090.1:1942-3931 GCA_030528905.1 Clostridia bacterium
TATGTACCATTTAATAAAAAGGAGTGAAAAATATGGATAGAAATAATATGAATATCGCAAAAGGTATCGGCGCTGGATTGATGTCGGGTATGATAGTGGGTTATGTCGGTGCAAAAGCTATGAGAGGTAAAGCTAAAGAAAAGAATAAAATCAGTATGGCTATGCATTATATGGGAGATATTTTTGATAAGGGTGCTAAGTTCTTTTCTTAATGTGACTATTTATAACTAATTGGGTGATGTTGTCGAAAGCACTCAATTCCTTGACAAATTTATATTATATTGTTATCATAAAACGGATGTTAGTTTTGGCTAACATCCGCTGTAGAATATTATATATACTTTTATGCATATACTTTTATATACTTGTTTTGGAGGAATTAAATTGAATTTCTTTTTTTATTTTAGGTATATTAAAAGTAAAATGTTTTTTAAAATCTTATCATTCTCTATTATATGCGCTATTTTCTCAGCTTTTATCCTATTAGCCTTTCCTTTTTCCAAATATTCCAAAAATGTTAAGGCTGAAGAAAATGTCAGCTTGGTAATAATTATGTATCACAGCATCTTAAAATCCAAGTCAAGACAAGGCGAATATGTTATAACTCCTGAAGATTTTGAGAACGATTTAAAATACATAACCGAAAATGGTTACCAGACTGTTTTTTTAAGCGATGTTATAGATTATGTCTATGGCGAAAAAAATTTACCGGAAAAACCTATTATTATCACCTTCGATGACGGATATTATAATAATTATCTTTACGGATTTCCTCTTTTGAAAAAATATAATTGTAAAGCGGTTATATCTCCCATTGTAAAATTTACAGAGCTTTACAGCCAAAACGGCGACCAAAATGCTTTGTATTCTCATATAACCTGGAATGATATGTCCGAAATGGCAAACTCAGGATTAGTCGAATTTGCCAACCACTCTTATAATTTACATAAAACATCCGATAGAAAAGGTGCAAATAAAAAAAATGGTGAAGAATTTAAAAACTATAAAAGTTTCCTTGAAGACGATCTGAAAAAATCTCAACAACTTATATTCGATAATATCGGCATCACAACTAATACCTTTACTTACCCGTTTGGTGCCTACTCTGATGATTCTGAGAAAATTATCAAAGAATTTGGGTTCAAAGCTTCTCTTGTTTGCGAAGAAAAAATAAACAACATAACAAGAGAGGATGAAAATTGTCTTTATCGTTTAGGTCGCTTTTTAAGACCAGGTAATATCTCTTCATCGAAATTTTTCCTGTCTAAAAAATTGTAATCACTACTGCTGAAAGGAATGTAAAATGCTCTTAAACGAATTGAAAATAGGAAAACAGGCTAAGGTCACTGCTGTAAACGGAAAAGGTATATTAAGACGAAGACTTCTTGATTTGGGTATCACTCCCAGAACAAAAATCTCCGTCACTAAAATTGCTCCTATGGGCGACCCGATTGAAATTACTGTCAGAGGCTATGAGCTTACAATAAGAATCGAGGATGCTCAAAATATTGAAGTTGAATTGGCGGAGGATAGCTTATGATCTTCGCACTTATTGGAAATCAAAACTGCGGAAAAACAACTTTATTTAATCAGTTAACAGGCTCAAATCAACACGTGGGAAATTTCCCCGGAGTTACTGTTGATAAAAAAATCGGTATAGTGAAAAATCACAAAGATTGCGAAATAGTCGATTTACCCGGCCTTTATTCTCTCTCGCCTTACACAAGCGAAGAAGTCGTTGCAAGAGATTTCCTCTTGAGTAACGAAACCGAATGTATAATAAATATTGTGGATGCAACTAATATCGAGCGAAATCTATACCTTACCCTGCAACTTATAGATGTTAATAAGCCTATGGTTATTGCTCTTAATATGATGGATGAAATTCGATCTAACGGTATTAAAATTGATGTGGATAAACTCGAGGAAATATTAGGAATCAAGATAGTTTGCATATCTGCAAGTAAAAATGAGGGTATTCAGGATCTT
>JAUMXZ010000024.1 GCA_030528905.1 Clostridia bacterium
ATGATGGTAGCAGGAAAAGACGGAAAAGGTATTAGCAAGTTAAGACTTTGGGCAGCTAAATCACCGGAGTTTGATATGAAGCTCTTTAATGAGGGCGATTATATGAGAGCAATGGAAAGAAATGCTATGGCAGAAGTCATAACAAAAATACTCTATCCGGAAGATAACCACCAGGAAGGAAAGAGCCTTAGACTCTCACAACAATATTTCTTGGTATCTGCAACAATTCAGGATATTATCCACAGACATCTTCGCACATACGAAACACTTGATAATTTACCGGACCTCGTTGCTATCCACCTTAATGATACACACCCGGTATTGGCAATATCAGAGCTTATGCGTGTAATACTTGATGAGTGCGGATACGGCTGGGATGAAGCTTGGGATTTAGTAACAAGAACAGTTGCATATACAAATCATACCGTTATGGCAGAAGCGCTCGAATGTTGGAGCCAGGATCTCTTCAGAAGAAGACTTCCGAGAAACTTCCAGATTATAGAGGAAATTAACCGTCGTTTCTGCAAACAAATGCACGAAATGAATGTGGACCCATATCAAGTCGGAAGAATGGCAGTATTAAATGACGGTATCGTAAAAATGGCAAACTTAGCTGTTATTGCATCTCATTCAGTAAACGGAGTTTCAAAACTTCACAGCGACATTCTCAAAGAAACAGTGTTTAAAGATTTCTATGAGGTTATGCCATATAAATTTAAAAATGTTACAAATGGTATAGCTCACAGACGTTGGTTGAATCAGTCTAACCCAAGACTTGCAAACCTCTTAACAGAGCTAATAGGAAATAAATACATTAAAGATGCAGATGAGCTTCAGAATTTGATGAAGTTTAAAAATGACACATCAGTTCTTGATAAACTTGCACAAATCAAACTTGAAAACAAAAAAGATATGGCAAACTATATCAAGAAACATAACGGAATAATAGTAGATCCTAACTCTATATTCGATGTACAGGTAAAAAGACTGCACGAGTACAAAAGACAACACCTGAATGCATTAAATATATTGGCAACTTACCAAATGCTCAAAGAAAATCCAAATATGCCGTTTGTACCAAAAACATATATATTTGGAGCTAAAGCAGCAGCAGGATACTATTTTGCAAAAGAAATCATCCGCTTCATAGCAAACTTAGCAAACACAATCAATAACGATCCGGATGTAAAAGATAAGCTAAAGGTAGTATATCTTGAAGACTACAGAGTAACAGTAGCAGAAGCCTTGATACCATCAGCAGAAGTAAGTGAGCAGATCTCACTGGCAGGAACTGAGGCATCAGGAACAAGTAATATGAAATTTATGATAAACGGTGCTCTCACAATAGGAACACTTGACGGAGCTAATGTAGAAATACACGAGGCTGTAGGAAGTGAAAATATGTTCTTGTTCGGAATGACAACACCGGAAGTAAACAGATTAAAGCCAACTTATAACCCGATGGTGCATTATAATAATAATTTCACCATTAAAAAGGCATTAGATGCTATGGTGAACCCTGGCTTTGGCGGAGTAAGATTTGAGAACATTATGAATTCATTAGTGCATAAAGATCCATATATGGTTCTTGCAGATTTCTCAGATTATATGATTACACAGAAAAAATTATCATCAGTATATGAGGATAAGAAAACCTGGAATAAGATGTCACTTATCAACATAGCAAATTCAGGAAGATTTGCATCAGATAGATCAATAAGAGATTATGCAAGAGATATTTGGAATGCAAAGCCGGTAGAATAATAAATATAAGCAGGGTAATTGTGAGGTTAAAGTTGTCGAAAGCAATTTTAACCTCTATTTACTAATAAATAGAAGGAGGTAAAATAATTGAAAACAATTTTTGATTCAAGAAATGAATTTTTTAAAAAGCCTTTTGGAGCAGTAAAGGTGGGAGAGAATGTTCATTTCAAGATAACTCTTCCAAGATACTTGCGATGTTCAAATGCATACTTAGTAATACAGGAGGATAATAATAAGAACACTTGCTATCATTCTATGTATTGGTGCGGTATGAACGGAGATGATCACGAAAATTGGGAATGTGACTATATTCCGGAAAGTTCAGGGCTTATCTGGTATAAGTTTGCTGTAAATACCTCCGAAGGAATGAAAGATATATTATGTATGAAGAATACAGGCTGCGCAAAATTTTTTGTAGGAAATATGTGGCAGTTAACAGTATATGAAAAAGATTTCAAAACGCCTGACTGGTTAAAAGGCGGAACGATGTATCAGATTTTCCCGGATAGGTTTTACCATTCAGAAAAAGGAAAGCTTGAGTGTGATAAGAAGCTTGTAGAAGACAGAGTGCTCAGAAAAGATTGGGGAGCAGAACCACAATGGCGACCGGATAGTAATGGTGAAGTGAAGAACAACGACTATTTTGGGGGAAACCTTCAGGGAGTAATAGAGAAGCTTGACTATCTTGAAGAGTTAGGCATAACCTGTATATATCTGAATCCGATATTTGAGGCACATTCAAATCATCGTTACAACACAGCAGATTACAGCAAGATAGACCCGTATTTAGGAACAGAGAAAGATTTTAAAGAGCTGTGCAAAAAGGCAGATGAAAAGGGAATAAAAATAATTTTAGACGGGGTGTTCAGTCATACCGGAAGTGACAGCATATATTTTAACAAAGAGAGAAGATATGACTCTATAGGCGCGTTTAATTCTTATGATTCGAGATATAAAGATTGGTATCATTTTATAAATTGGCCTAACACCTACCATTCGTGGTGGGGTTTTGATACATTACCTGAACTTGAGAAAACAAATGTAGATTATAACGACTTTATAAACGGAGAAAACGGAATTGTAAGGAAATGGATAAAAGCAGGCTGTGCAGGCTGGCGTCTTGATGTAGCAGATGAGTTGCCGGATTGCTTTATAGATAATTTAAGAGAAGCAGTAAAAGAAGAGGACCCTGATGCAATAGTCATAGGTGAGGTTTGGGAAGATGCCTCTAACAAAGAAAGCTACGGGTCAAGAAGAAGATATCTGTTAGGAAAACAGCTTGACAGTGTTATGAATTATCCGTTCAGAACAGCGATATTATCATTTGTAAGAGGCGAGTGTACATCTACAGATTTCTGCAACAATATTCTCTCTGTAGTAGAAAATTATCCACCGCAGGTTATAGATGTTCTGATGAACAACATCGGCACACACGATACAGAACGAGCATTAACAATACTTGCAGGAGAACAATCAAACGGCAGAGGAAAAGAGTGGCAATCTGAAACAAAGATGACACCTGCTCAAAAAGAGCAGGGCATACTGCTAATGAAAATGGCAGCAGCAATGCAATATACATTACCGGGTGTTCCGTGTTTGTATTACGCAGACGAAGCAGGAAGTGAGGGTTATAAGGACCCGTTTAGCAGATATTGTTACCCGTGGGGCAGCGAAAACAAATCGCTTATAGAGTGGTATAAACAGCTTGGAAAAGTAAGAAAAGAGAATAAAGAGTTCAAAAAGGACGCACTTTTATTTATAGATGCCAAAGACAATATAATAAGCTATAAAAGAGGCGAGGACATATTCTGTTTGTTTAACAGAGGATATAATTATGAGGATATAGCTTTGCCGGAAGATTTTGAAAAATATGAGATAATACTTGGCATAGAGAATCTGCAAACAGATGATGGACTAAGAATTGCCCCTACAAGTTGTATAATTGCAAGAAAAAAGACTGAAAGTAATTAAAAATTTTGAGAAACTTGAGTAAAACATCTAAAAGAGAAGATGAGTTATGCAAATAGAAATCGGAGATATAATAGAAATGAAAAAGCCACACCCGTGCGGAAGTAAACAATTCAAAGTCAGATCAGCGGGAATGGACCTGAAACTTGAGTGCATAGGGTGTGGAAGAGAAGTAGTAATAAACAGATTTAAAGCTATGAAAAATATAAAAAATAAGCTATAAGAGGTATTTTTAATGTTTGATAAACTAAAAGTATTTGAGGAAAAATTTGAAGAAATAGAACAAAAGCTTTATAATCCTGAAGTCGTAAATAATCCGTCGGTATATAGAGATTTGATGAAAGAGAGAAAATCGCTTGAACCGATAGTGGAAAAATACAGAGAATACAAAAAAGCAAACGATACATTACAGGAATCAAAATTGCTTTTACAAGACGGCGGTCTTGAGAAAGACTTCAAGGAGCTTGTCGAAGAAGAATATGAAAATGCGAAAGAAGAAATAGAAAAAATATCAGAAGAGTTAAAAATCCTGTTGCTGCCAAAGGACGAAAATGATGAGAGGAATGTTATAATAGAAATCAGAGGCGGTGCCGGCGGAGAAGAAGCTGCACTGTTTTCACATTCGCTTTATCGTATGTACAGTATGTACGCAGAGGCAAAGGGCTGGAAGATAGAAACAATAAACACCAATGAAACAGAGCTTGGTGGTTTTAAAGAAGTCAGCTTTATGGTAATGGGAGAGGGCGCATATTCAAGATTCAAATATGAAAGCGGAGTACACAGAGTACAAAGAGTGCCGGAAACAGAAGCTCAGGGCAGAGTGCATACATCTACTGTAACAGTGGCTGTTTTACCACAGGCAGAGGATGTAGAAATAGAAATAAACCCGGCAGACCTGCAGATAGATACATTCCGTTCAAGCGGCGCCGGAGGTCAGCACGTCAACACAACCGACTCAGCAATAAGAATAACCCACTTGCCAACAGGAACGGTTGTAGAATGTCAGGACGAGAGAAGCCAGCATAAGAATAAAGATAAGGCAATGAAAGTTCTCAGAGCAAGACTACTTGATAATGAAAGAGAAAAACAAAACTCAGAATTAGCAAGAGAAAGAAAATCTCAGGTAGGAACAGGAGATAGGTCAGAGCGAATCAGGACATATAATTACCCGCAGGGAAGAGTAAGTGACCATAGAATAGGCTTGACGATATATAAGCTTGACAGCTTCCTTGACGGAGATTTAGATGAAGTCATAGACGCCTTGATAACAGCAGACAGAGCAGCTCAATTAGAGCAACAAGGTCAGGTATGAGAACAGTAATTCTTAATCCGGATAAAAATGGAATAGAAGAAGCAGCAAAGCTTTTAAAAAAAGGAGGCGTAGTGGCAATACCGACAGAAACTGTATATGGTCTTGCCGCTGACGCACTTAATAAAGAAGCGGTAAAAAATATATTCCGGGCCAAAGGTCGGCCGTCGGATAATCCGTTGATAATCCACACATACTCTCTTGAAGCAGCAAAAGCACTTGTAAAGAGGATACCGGATAAAGCAAAAAAATTAGCAGATAAATTTTGGCCGGGGCCATTGACGATGATAATGGAAAAATCAGATATGGTGCCAAAAGAAACAAGCGCAGGCTTAGACAGTATAGCAATAAGAGTTCCTGCTTGCCAAACAGCATTGGATCTTATGAGAAGTTCTGAGTTGTTTTTAGCAGCGCCGTCTGCTAATATATCAGGCAAACCAAGTCCGACATCAGCAGAACACGTCATAAACGATATGTATGGAAAAGTTGACGGGATATTAAAAGGTGAGGACTGCAAAGTTGGCATTGAATCAACAATAATATCGCTGCTTGACGATAAGGTAACGCTGTTAAGACCGGGCAGAATTACAGTAGAGCAGTTGCAAGAAGAAGTAGGTGCGGTTATAATAGACAAAGCTGTAGAATTTAAGCCGGACTCAACAGAGAAAGTCTTATCACCGGGAATGAAGTACAAACATTATTCTCCGGATGCCAAAGTGATTTTAGTTAAAGCAGATAAAGATAAGTATATAAACTTTGTTAACAGCCTAAAAAACGGCGACGAAAAGGTTTTATCACTATGCTATGAGGAAGAAAAAGAGCATATAAATGTTAATAAGCTGATATTAGGTAAGAGTAACGATTACGAACAGATGTCTAAAAATCTATTTGCGATGCTGAGAAAGGCAGATGATTTAAAAGCTTCGACGGTTTATGTACATTCGCCGCTTGCAAAAGGAGTAGGGTTAGCGTTATACAACAGGTTAATCAGGGCAGCAGGCTTTGAGGTGATCGATCTTGAAGAATAAAGCAAACAAACGCTATGTGTTAGCCGGACTGACAGGGCCTACGGGTTCTGGAAAAACAACAGCAGCTCGGGCAATGAAGGATGACGGGTGTTATGTAATTGACTGTGATATTATAGCAAAAGAGGTCCTGATTTATAATAAGAAATGTATCAACGAAATTCTGGAATGTTTTGGGCAGGACTTAATTGACAGTGAAGGCCTGATAAAAAGAAAAGAACTTGCCGGCAGAGCTTTTAAGAGTAAGCAGGATACAAAGCTTTTAAATAAGATAACACATCACTACATAATAGAGGAAGTGATGTTAAGAGCAAGAAATATTATAGCAAAAGACAAGGAAGCTGTAATTATTATAGATGCACCGGTTTTATTTGAAAGTGGACTTGATAAAGAATGTGACTTGACAATAGCAGTAATAGCTCCGTATGAGATAAGAAGAGAAAGAATAATGAAAAGAGATAACATTTCAAACGAAGCTGCTAAGAAGCGGATGTCAGCACAGCAGGAAGACAGTTTTTATCTGAGCAGATGTGATTATCATTTAGACGGCTCAAAAGACAGTAAGTATCTTTATGGAGAATCAAAAAAACTAATAGCCGATATAAGGGAGAAAATTTATGCCAAAGCCGATTAAAGTAACATTTGTTTTAGTTTTGACATTAGCAGTTATAGGGATATCAATATTTCTGATAAAGTGGGGCGTTGACGAAGTTTTAAAGATTGTGTGCCCCATAAAATATGAGCAGATAGTATCAAAAGCGTCAGAGGAATATGGGGTATCAAAAGAGTTAATATACGCGGTTATAAATATAGAAAGCGGATTTGCTGAGAAAGATGTTTCAAAAGCAGGAGCCAAAGGGCTTATGCAGATGACGGATGATACATTTGAATGGCTGCAGACCAAAAGAGGACTTAAGAATAAGATGCAGGCATATACATTGTTTTTTCCGGAAACAAGCATTGATTACGGGACCTATTTTTTAGCGTTGCTAATGGATAAGTATGAAAATGAACAAACTGCTTTAGCGGCATATAATGCAGGTATGGGGAATGTAGACAAATGGCTTTTAGATAAATCACATTCAAGTGACGGAAAGACCTTAGATTACATACCGTTTAAAGAAACGGAGAAATATGTAAGCAAAGTTGCAAAATGCAAAGAGATATACATATATTTATACGCAAAAGAAGAGGCTTAAAGATTTAAACTTTAAGCCTCTTTTATTTATAAGAAATTGTTTATAGAACTTCGCCCTGAAGAACCCAGCTTTTAGAAGAAGTAATTCTGACATCGCAGAACTCACCGATTTCAGTTTTCAAACATTTAGGTATTTCGACTAAAATATTATTTTTGGTTCGGCCTATCATCAGATTTTTTTCTCTGGCTTCATCTTCAATCAAAACGCGCAAATCAAGACCTATCATATTCTGACAAAATTTTTCCGAGATATCTTTTTGCAGACTTAAAAGACGATTAAATCTATTGACTTTTTGTTCGTGGGTAATAGGATCAGGCATAAGAGCAGCAGGAGTTTTTTCGCGTTTTGAGTATATGAAAGTGAACAAAGAAGAATAACCGACTTGATTAACAAGTGAGAGTGTTTGCAGAAAATCTTCTTCGGTTTCGCCGGGAAAGCCGACAATGACATCACTTGTAAGGGCAAGATTGGGTATACGAGCTTTAGCATAATCGACAATTTTGAGATATTTTTCACGATCATATTTACGGTTCATAAGTTTAAGAATTCTATTGCTTCCTGATTGGAACGGCAGATGAAGATGAGTGCTTATGTGAGTACTGTTAGCAATGACATCTATAACTTCGTTAGTAAGGTCTTTAGGATGGGAGGTCATAAATCTTAGAACATAATCTCCGGGGATAGCATCAAGAGCGCGCAAAAGGGAAGCGAAATTAACATCTTCGTCTAAATTTTTTCCATAGGAGTTTACATTCTGTCCTAAGATAGTGATATCTTTATAGCCGGCCAGGACTAAACTTTCGGCTTCGTTTAAGACATTTTCAAATGAGCGGCTGCGCTCACGACCTCTTACATAAGGTACAACGCAGTAAGAGCAGAAATTATCACAGCCATACATTATAGGCAGCCAGGCTTTGAAGTTAGAATCCCTATGTATGGGAAGGTTTTCGTTTAGCTCTTTAATATCAAAGCCGTACTCAAACAGCCTTTTTTGAGCACTCATAGCCTCAAAGACTAATTTAGGGAAGTTGCTAAGAGACTGAGTGCCGAAGACGAGGTTGACAAAGGGAAAAGAAGTTTTAATTTTTTTAATAACGTGATCCTGTTCCATCATACAGCCGCAAAGAGCGATAAAGAGGTCAGGTTTTTTGGCTTTAAGATTTTTCAAAGCGCCGGTATTACCAAATATCCTATCCTGAGCGTGTTCTCTGACAGCGCAGGTATTAAAGAGTATAAAGTCAGCCTCATCTTTTTTATCGGTAAGGGAATAGCCCATTTTTTCAAGCATACCCTTTATTTTTTCGCCGTCAGATACATTTTGTTGGCAGCCGTAAGACCAGACAAAAGCTTTAGGGAGTTTATCGGGAAATTTGGTACAAAGAAGATTTTTAACAGAAAGATAGTAGTTATGCTGCTGCATAGACAGTGCCCCCATTTCTTATAAAAAATCGCCATTAATAGAACATTAACGGCGATAGAATAATTTTTGATTAAGATGAATATAAATATGTAATAATTATTTATTAAAAATTTCCATTATGTTTATGAAGTCCTCGTTATCTTCAAGGTCAATAGTTGAAGAAGAAGCGTTGAAAGATTTTTTAGTTACATTAGGGATAGATGCGGAAGCTTTAGTGGTTTTAGAACTTGCGGCCTGTTTAGCACCATAGCCCTCGTCAGTATAAAAGCCTGTAGCAATAACAGTAATGCTCATCTCGTCATCCATAGTTTCATCGAAAGTAGCACCCCAAATGATGTTAGCATCTTCATCAGCTTGATCAGTAATCATCTGAGAAGCGATCTCGATTTCCTCAAGGCCGATGTCAGGAGAAGAAGTAATGTTGATAATAAGACCTTTAGCACCGTCTATAGTAGTTTCAAGGAGCGGGCTGCAAACAGCCTTATTAGCAGCTTCTTCAGCTTTATCTTTACCTGAAGCGCGGCCAACACCCATATGAGCATAACCGGCATCTTTCATAACAGAAGTAACATCAGCAAAGTCGAGGTTAACAAGACCGGGAACAAGAATGAGATCGGAAATACTCTGAACACCTTGTCTTAAAACATCATCAGCAACGGAGAAAGCGTTAGCTAAGGTGATTCGTTGTTCGCTGACGAGTTTTAGTCTTTCGTTTGGAATAATGACCAAGGAATCGACGTGTTCTTTTAAAGCAGCGATACCTTCTTCAGCTTGAGCCATTTTCTTCTTTCCCTCAAAGTTAAATGGTTTAGTAACGATACCGGCGGTAAGGATACCCATTTCTTTAGCTATTTGAGCAACAACAGGAGCAGCACCTGTACCGGTACCGCCGCCCATACCAGCGGTGATGAATACCATATCGCAGCCGCGGATAGCAGCCTGGATAGCTTCACGGCTTTCATCAGCGGATTTAAAACCGATTTCAGGATTAGAACCAGCACCTTTACCGTGAGTAATTTTCTCACCTATAAGAATTTTTTGAGTAGCTTTTGAACGAAACAGAGCTTGTTTATCTGTATTAACAGAGATAAACTCGACGCACTGAACGCCGGCATTAACCATTCTATCGACAGCATTTCCGCCGCCGCCACCAACACCGATAACTTTTATTTGAACTATATTTTCTAATGAATTATCAATTTCAAAAGACATTTTTCAATTTCCCCCCGACAAACCTTAAGGTTAGGCTATAAAGTATAAATTTAAAAGTAAAACAGAATAGTAAGTCGATAACATATTTTTCAAATACAATAACCCACAATATTACTAAATACATTCTATATTATAATTAAAATAAAGTCAAGAAAAAAACAGATTTAAGAGGTTATTTTTATATAATTTTAAAACTTGACTTTAAAGTGGATAATATATTATAATGAACGGAGTTTATTGGAGGAATTGATACTTATAAAATGGTTGTGGAAAGCTGTCCGAGAGGTCGAAGGTGCGACACTTAAAATTTACCGGGACACAGGAATTTTATCTGTTTGAAGCACTTGACTTATCGGGGATTTTGAGATCTTTAAATCATTTTTTATGAGAAAGCTACAGTTCAGAAAATACACGGAGATGTACCCAAGTGGTTGAAGGGTCCGCACTCGAAATGCGGTAGGTCGGGAGATCCCCGGCGCAAGAGTTCAAATCTCTTCATCTCCGCCAAAAAATCCAAGTCATAAGACTTGGATTTTTTTATCCATTGCGAAGCAATGGTATATCATCACGCGATACGCGTGTATATCATCAGTCCGTTAGGACTGTATATCATCACACCTTCAGGTGTGTATCAAAACCGACTTCGCAATGATGATATGCAAAGCGTTGCTTTGATGATATACAATTCCTTCGGAATTGATGATATACACGGCTTTGCCGTGATTTAGAAAAGCGCCGAGCCGATTGCCATCGCACTTGCTTTCTTGCTTTTGCTGTCGATATGGCTGTAAATGTTGGCTGTGGTATAAAACTTTCCTGACCGCCGTTCTCAATGCAGACGGTAGCTTCGGCGATGATGTTTATGATTGTTTTATGAGATATTTTAACGACGAGATCCTTTCTGCATTTTACAAAGAGATGTGCATTTACTGGTTAGACAAAAACATCAATTCCATTTCAACGGACTACATTGACACCAAAGATTTAAGTCATCATAACGTCACGCTCGGAAATGTGACCTTTGATTTTGTCTGCGAGAAAAAGCGGGCAGTCTATGCCTATTACGATACGACTTCCGGTGGAAAGCTTACTCAAAAACTCTGGAAAGAGATTGAAAAGAGTACAACGAAAGACCGTCCGTTTTACGAGAATGAATACGTTATCTGTACCGTAAATCATATCCCCGACAGTTACTGGACTTTGAGCAAGCATTATGATAACGTGCATATCGTTAAGCTTTCTTCTCTTTTTGCTACCTACAACAAAGACTATAACTGCCGTGTGCATCCACGCTTTGTCCCGTCGTTTGTCTGATTCTGCATATAATTTCCAAAGCCTTCTCCGATTTTTTCGGAAGAAGGCTTTTTCTTTTGCCCTTCAATTTATGACTTTTTAGAAACAATCCCGAATAAACCCCTATTAAACCTTGAAAAATTTCGAGAATTGTGTTATACCATATAATGTAAAATTGTATTTTTGTGAAAACGGAGGGTTTCACCATGGATAACAACCTTGAACGCTGGTATTCAATGAAAGAGATTATGGAATATTTGGGCGTTAGCCGTGATACAGTTATTGACTGGATTGAACGTCGCAATATGCCCGCCGCAAAGATCGGCAGACTGTGGAAATTCAAAGTCAGCGAAGTCGATGCTTGGATGAAATCCGGCGTTGCGGCTGATAAGTAATTAGAATTTGGAGGTGCATTATGGCACTTGAAAATAAATTGGGATTAACAAGTTCCGCAGACCTTGCCCGTGAGGAAGAACGCATCAGCAAGAAAAAAGCTCTTGAGCTTTTTGAAAGCGGTATGCTTGATAAATTGGAAGCAGGAAAATTCTCTGCCCTGGGGGCAATCCATAAGTATCTCTTTGACGATATCTACGACTTTGCCGGAGAGCTCAGAACCGTAAACATTTCTAAGGGTAATTTCCGTTTTGCTCCCTTGATGTATTTAGAAGCAGCTATTGCTAACATTGATAAAATGCCGCAGTCTACTTTTGATGAGATCGTCGAAAAGTACGTGGAAATGAATATCGCCCACCCCTTCAGAGAAGGCAATGGGCGCAGCACTCGCATTTGGCTCGATCTCATTTTCAAAACCGAGCTTCATAAGGTCGTTGACTGGAGCCGAGTAGATAAAGAAGATTATCTTCTCGCTATGGAGCGTAGCCCCATTAAGGATATCGAAATCAAGCATATCCTGAAAGCTGCCCTGACCGATGATATCAACAGCCGTGAAGTCTATATGAAAGGCATCGACCACAGCTACTACTACGAGGGATATACTGCCTTTAAAGCGGAAGAATTGTAAAATTCCAAAGTGCCAACTATTGAATTCCAAAGTATCAAATTGACACTTTGGAACCGTGAATGCGAAATTTGTTGATTTTTGAAGGAAACCAAAAGGAGATTAAAAATGAGTAACACAGAAGGATATATTTATATATTAACAAATCCATCTTTTCCGCATCATATAAAAATTGGTTATGCGGATAATGTGGAACGCAGAGTAAAAGAACTAAACCGAACCGAGTGTACTCCTTTTGGATTTAGAATTTATGCAAAATACAAGGTCAATTCAAGACTAAAAGATAAGTGCTTACACGCTTTGATTGATATTCTCAATCCTACCTTACGTAGTGTTGATGATATTGACGGAAGCATTCGCACACGAGAGTTTTACTCTATTTCTCCCGAACAGGCATACTCCGTTTTGAAGAACATTGCTGCTATAAACAGTCTTTAAGATAATCTTATACTTGTAGCTAAAACTACCGAAGATACACAAGATGAGGAAAATGCTAACAAGATCGAAGTCAAGCACGATAGAGCTAAACATTTTACTTCCGAAAAAGCAAAAATTCCCGCCGGTGCGGAAATTACTTATATTTTAGACGAAAGCATTAAGGCTTATGTGTGCGAAGATTTAAAACACGTTATATATAAAGGCGAAGTTTACTCGCTTAGTTCTTTAGCCGATATGCTTAGAGGTAAAAGTCCAAGTGCCGGTCCTCAATATTTTATGTATTAACTTCTCATAATGTAAAATATGTATTAGTAAAAAAAGACATCTTAAACCCTAAATTAAAGAATTTAAGATGTCTTCTGTATGGAAATAACTTATTTTACTTTTGAGAATTTTACTATAAGCTTATCAACACCATCGGTGTATTTACCTTGAGCTATTAGCTTATTACGGTATTCAAGCAAGCATTGAAGAATTAGGTGGTGTTCTGCATCGGTCAGACGAAGGTAGTATTTACGTTTTCTCATACGAGCACCACGTCCAAATAAACTGTTTCAATTACATGCCCTCGAACGTTATTCATCTTTTGCACCCACTTCATTTGGTCGGTGGCTTTGAGCTGTTCGGTTATGCCTTCTTTTTCAGCGTGTTCTTTTACGAGCCGAGAAAGGAGTTCTTGTGCTTGCTCTTCGACGTCGGCGAGGTGGGAATGAAGCTTGCCGGAAGTGAGTAGATTGTAATATAAGACCTTACGATGATGCTTTAAGTAGTTTAATCTACGCTGTCCCCACACACCGATGGGGCGTTCTTCTTCATCGGGTGGGATTAGGTTTGGTAGTCGGTAATCGCCCTGCACTGTGTAAGCACCGCCCTGTTGCTCAAATATTGATCTCATATGTAACCCTCCTTTACGATTCCTTGAGCAGATCTTCAAACGGTGTTTCAGTTGAAATGAATGCATCGTAGGCGAAGTTTGCTCCTTTTCTTCCTCCAAGAGTCTTACGGCTTTTCAGGAACTTTGAAATTTGTCTAAAACCATATTCTGTTTTTCTTAATTTAGTAAGTCCTCTATCGCACTTAGTCGCTAGAGGATTTCGCTTTTTCAAGGTAGTCTAAATCCTTTTTTGTTGCCGGACAAGTCAAAAAGTCTTGTGGATCTTCTCGGCAGGGGGTTAGCTTTATGTTAATTTCTTTTGCTTGTGTCGATAATGACGCAGGCTTAGCCGATATTTTATTAAAAGAAAGGGTTTCTATATATGATGTACAAAAGGACACACAGATTTTTTTCTGTGTGTCGTTTTTGTTGCCTTGACAAACGATTAGGGGGGTGGCATAATTTAGGCAACTTGTATGTATATGTGGATTTATAAATGCTCAAAAAAAGGGGGACAGATTGAAACGGCGAATGTAAATTTATGTAGATCTATCAAGTAATTTATTTTTATGAAAGGAGAAAGAAATGAAGAAGAAAGTTTTATCAATTTTTCTAAGTCTATGTTTAATTTTCAGCTCCCTGCCGTTTGCTTTGGCAGAAGAAAACCCAACCGAGCCCGAGGCACAAGCGCTTGTAGATGAAACTCACGATCACACAACCGGCTGGACAGCGGTTACAGAGGAAAGCAATTTTGCAAACATACCAACCGATAGTGAGAGTAAATACTATCTGGACTCTGACACTGTCACACTAAACAGCACCCTTGTAATCTCTTCAGGCATAGTCAACCTCTGCTTAAACGGCTTTGAACTTAGCTTAGCTGAGGGTGTAGAAGGCAGTGTAATCAAAGTTGAGTCCGGCGCAACCCTCAACCTGTATGACTGCCAAGGCGAAACAGACACCCCCGGCACAATCACCGGCGGAAACGGAACATTTATAACTAAAGGCGAAGGCGAAGATGAAAAAACTGAAATCTACGGCGGCGGAATTTTAGTCGAAGGTACACTTAATATGCACGGCGGCAAGATAACAGAAAACACAGCTGAAAACGGCGGCGGCGGTGTTTATGTTGAAAAAGGTGCCAAATTCACAATGACCGGCGGCACTATAACTGACAACGAAGCTACTGGAGATTACTCTGAAGGCGGCGGTGTTTATGTATACTACGGCACATTCACAATGTCAAACGGCACTATAAGCGGCAACAAAGCTTCAGGTGAGTACTCTAAAGGCGGCGGTGTTTATGTACAACGCGGCACATTCACAATGACCGGCGGCGAGATAAGCAGCAACGAAGCTAAAACCGGCGGCGGTGCTAAGTTTAACGGTCACGGTTGTAAATTCACAATGAGCGGCGGCAAGATAAGTGGCAATAAAGCAGCCCACGGCGGCGGTGTAAGATCATCTGGCACATTCACAATGAGCGGAGATGCTACTATAAGCGGCAACACAGCAAGAGACGGCGGCGGTGTTTGTGTTGGCTCCTCTATATTCACAATGAACGGTGGCACTATAAGCGGCAACAAAGCTTCAGGTGAGTACTCTAAAGGCGGCGGTGTTTATGTAGGCTTCGGCACATTCACAATGAACGGCGGCACGATAACCGGTAACACAGCAGATGACCAGGGCGATGGTGTTATTACTTATTCTTTGGGACAGCCTACTAAATTTGAAATGACCGGCGGCACAGTTCAGGTTGACGCAGGATCAGAAAGCGACAGCTCACCAACCCTGACGATAAACAAATCTGAAGCTGGCGGCACAGCAAAGATAATCCTTGAAAATCAAGGTAAAACCGGAGTCGGCTTAAAAGAAGGTGATTCCATAGCAGTAACCCTAGTTCCAAACAGCGGTTACAGAGCCGGAACTTTATCAGTAAAACAAGTTATCGGCGAAGAACAAACAGATGTTGAAGTTACAGACAACACATTCAAAATGCCAAGTGAGAATGTAACAATTTCAGCAACATTCAGCAAAATCCCGGTACCTCCGGCACCGGAAGCAACTTATAAACTAAGCTATAATTCAAACGGCGGCAGCGGAGAAATGGAGACAGAAGAATATTCGGGCGGCACAGTAGGACTGTCTGAGTGTACTTTCACAGCACCCGAGGGGAAAGAGTTTGCCGGCTGGTCAAGAACATCAAACGGCGATATATTAA
>JAUMXZ010000091.1 GCA_030528905.1 Clostridia bacterium
AAAGTGAAAAAAAGATAGGATAGTTTTATAAACGGTTTATATTGACATTTTTATCAAGATAAAGTAAAATTTTAATAGAGCTTATTGCGTATAAGTTTGTAAAGAATAATACAAGGTGTTTTTGCACTACGTTTTGAAAGGATGTTTTTTATGAATATTTGGCACGATCTTAACCCAAACAGAGTTTCTCCCAAAAATTTTGATGCTGTTATAGAGATTCCCAATGGAAGCAAGCAAAAATATGAATTAGATAAAGAAACAGGAACTTTAAAGCTTGACAGAATACTTTATACATCTACTGTTTATCCGGCAAACTACGGTTTTATTCCCAGAACATTGGGAGATGACGGAGATCCGTTAGATGTTTTAGTTTTGTGCCAAAGACCTATAGAGTGTTTAGCATTAGTTAACTGCAGACCTATCGGAGTTATATATATGATCGATGGCGGCAGAGGCGATGAGAAGATATTAGCTGTACCTACATCTGATCCGGCATACGCATTGATTAAGGATATAAGTGAGCTTGCACCACATTATGCTAAAGAGATTTCTCATTTCTTTGAGGTTTATAAAGCTCTTGAGAACAAAGAAACTACTATAGATGATATGGGCGGAGCAGAAGCAGCTCAACAGGTTATCAAAGCAGCTATTGATAATTACATTGAGAATTTTTGCTAACAGGATACATAGAGTTTAAATAAGTTTTCAGATTATTATGAAAAAAACGGCATTTCCGAAAGAAGTTAATTCGGAGATGCCGTTTATATTTTTATTAGTTTATGTTATCTGTAATACTTAAAGTGTCTAATTTTTGGACATTACTCAGCTGTCGTTTAATAGCCCTTGTTCTTGTGCCCATAAGGTTATCAAGGTCTTTGCTGGTTTGATTAAGATGAGTTTGCATTTTTTCAAGAACTGAGTCAAACTTTTCAAATTCTGATTTAACAGAGTCAAGCAGAATCCAGACTTCGCTTGAACGCTTTTGTATAGCCAAAGTACGAAAGCCCATTTGCAGGCTGTTAAGAAGAGCAGCCATAGTGCTGGGGCCGGCGATATTTATGTGAAAATCGCGCTGCAAGACCTCAACAAGACCACGGTTTACGACTTCAGCATAAAGGCCTTCAAAAGGCAGGAACATTATACCGAAATTTGTGGTATAGGGTACCTCGATATACTTTGATTTAATATTTTTAGCCTCATTTTTAATAGTGGTTTCGAGTAGTTTATATGCACTTTCTATAGCTGACTTGTCGCCAAGTTCTTTAGCACTGATAAGTTGGGAATAACGGTCAGCGGGGAATTTTGAGTCTATAGGCAGATATATGCTGCCATTTTCACCGGGCAGTTTAACAGCGAACTCAACTCTTTCATTTCGACCGGGTATAGTGACGACATTAGTATCGTACTGATCTTTTGTAAGGATATCTTCAAGGATAGCACCGAGCTGGACCTCACCTAATATGCCGCGGGTTTTGACTCCGGACAGAACTTTTTTAAGTCCGCCGACATCATTTGCAAGGTTTTTCATTTCTCCGAGACCCTTGTAGACTTGTTCAAGTCGTTCACTTACGGTTTTAAAAGATTCAGCGATTCTTTTTTCGAGTGTAGACTGCAGTTTTTCATCAACCGTACCTCTGATCTCGTCGAGTTTTTGAGCGTTTTCATTTCGTATGAGTACCATATTATCGGAAATAGATGTTCTCATAGCATTTAATTTTTCCTCAGTGTTTTTTTCAAGGCCCTGAAGACGGGTTTCCATTTGAGAAATTTGAAAAGCTGTTTGCTTACTGAACTGGTCATGTTGTTTAGCAAGGCTTTGGTTCATTTGTATGAACTGGGCAGAAATACTTTCCTGGAAACGATCGATAAGAGAAACTGTAGTATCAGCTGACTTATCCAGGTTAAGGCTTATATTTTGTTCCATAACAGAAAGCTGTCTTGCCTGAATCTCAGAGGCTTGATTTTGATTTATATGAAGCATCTTGCTTAGTTGTTCCATAGCACCAAGGTTATTATCGCTTAATAGTTTAACTGAGCCTAAAATATCGTTTTTTATATCAGCTACATAGGAAGACAAATCATTTTTAACAGATGATGATATAATATCTTTTTGTTTAACTGTCAGGAAGATGCAAACAAAAATTAAAATTACAACAGCGAGTAGTAATAGTAAAAAAACAATTTCCATAAAGTTACAATATCTCCATATCAGTGAAGTCTTAGATTAGTATGCCTTACCCCAGTAGATCATATGTTTGGCAGGTTTTTTACATATAGGGCAAACATCGGAAATAACTTCCTGTTCAAGAGGCATACAACGGGAAGTGAGCTGGAGTTCTTCCTTTAGTTTATCTTCACAAGCCCTGTCGCCGCACCACATGGATTTTATAAATCCGGGTTTTTCAGAAAGAGCTTTAAGTTCGTCGTAATTTGTTGCGGTATAAGTCATTTCCTGGCGTCTTTTCAAGGCTTTGTCATACATTTGTGCTGTAATATCCTCAAGTATTTGAGGTATTCTGGTTTCTATATCATCAAGGGCGATAAATATTTTTTCACGGTCTAAGCGTTTAACAGCGACGCACTGATTTTTTTCTATATCCTTAGGGCCTATTTCTAATCTTATCGGAACGCCCTTCATTTCATACTCAGCAAATTTCCAGCCGGGGCTTTGTTCGGAGTCGTCTATTTTCACGCGGCAAACAGAGCTAAGTCTCTCTTTAAGAGCGTAAGCAGCATCGAGAACACCGGGTTTATGCTGAGCAATAGGGATAATGACGACCTGATCAGGAGCAATTTGAGGAGGAAGAACAAGGCCGTTATTATCAGAGTGAGTCATAATGATACCGCCGATAATACGAGTAGACATACCCCAGGAAGTTTGGTGAGGGTATTGAGGTTTATTGTTTTTATCTGTAAAAGTGATATCAAAGGCCTTAGCAAAGCCATCGCCGAAGTAGTGGCTTGTACCGGATTGTAAAGCCTTGCCATCGTGCATCATAGCTTCTACGGTGTAGGTTTGTAAAGCGCCGGCAAATTTCTCCTTATCGGTTTTAAGGCCTTTAATGACGGGGATAGCTAAAACTTTCTCGCAGAAATCAGCATAAACATTGAGCATTTGAGCGGTTTCGTCTTTAGCCTGCTGAGCTGTTTGATGGATAGTATGACCTTCCTGCCAATTAAATTCAACAGAGCGAAGAAAAGGTCTGGTAGTTTTCTCCCATCTTACAACGGAGACCCACTGATTTAAGAGTTTAGGCAAATCTCTCCAGGACTGGATAACTTTTTTATAGTAATCGCAGAATAGGGTTTCAGAAGTAGGGCGAACGCAAAGGCGTTCGGTTAATTTTTCAGAGCCGCCGTGAGTAACCCAAGCGACTTCGGGAGCAAAGCCTTCGACGTGATCTTTTTCTTTTTGCAAAAGGCTTTCGGGAATAAACATCGGCATAGACACATTTTGGTGGCCTAAGCGTTTAAATTCCTTGTCGAGTATAGACTGTATATTTTCCCATATAGCAAAGCCATAGGGTTCGATAATCATACAGCCTCTGACGCTTGAATAGTCCATGAGGCCGGCTTTTTTAACGATATCGGTATACCATTTAGCAAAGTCGACATCCATAGAAGTGATTTCGTTAACCATTTTTTTATTATTAGCCATTTTAAAAAGGTTCCTTCCTGAAATGAATTTTAATACATTTAAGACAAAGAGGATTTTGGCAAAAAGCACCAAAATCCTGAGAATAGTTTTATACAGCTTTTTCGATAAGAGAAA